>JBNMJJ010000040.1:0-11018 GCA_050873745.1 Lachnospiraceae bacterium
ATTTTATGCTGATTCAGCCTTTTACCGTGCTGGACAACATTATTTTGGGAATGGAGCCCACCAGGGGACTGGTGGTAGACCGGGAAGGGGCAAAGAAGAAGATTCTTGAGTTATCCTCCCGTTATCATATGAGTATTGACCCGGATGCGAAAATCGAAGATATTTCCGTAGGCATGCAGCAAAGAGTGGAAATTCTCAAGGTACTTTACCGGGGAGCGGATGTGCTGATTCTGGATGAACCGACCGCCTCCCTCACTCCACAGGAAATTGAGGGGCTTTTAAAGATTATGGAGAATCTGACGGCGGATGGAAAGAGCATCATCCTGATGACCCATAAGCTGAAGGAAATTACGGCTTCTTCCGACCGCTGCACCATTATCCGCCAGGGTAAATATATCAATACGGTGGATGTAGAAAAGGTGGATGAGAATGAACTTGCGGCAATGATGGTAGGCCGTGACGTAAATTTTAAAGTGGAAAAAAAGGCGCAGAAGCCGGGAGAAGTGGTTTTAGAGGTAAAGGATATTCATGCCAGAGATTACCGGGGAGTGGAGGTACTGTCCGGGCTGAACATCAGTGTCCGCAGGGGAGAAATCGTCGGCCTTGCAGGCGTGGACGGAAACGGTCAGACGGAGCTGGTGGAAATTCTGACGGGGCTTCGCAAGGCCCAGTCCGGTCAGGTTACGCTGTTGGGACGGGATGTGTTTAACCGGACGCCGAAGGAAACCTTTGATGCGGGAATTTCCAGTATTCCGGCAGACCGCCATAAACACGGCCTGGTGCTGGAATTTTCTATTGAAGACAATATGATTTTACAGCATTATTACGAAGAACCCTTTGCCCATAAAGGAATCTTAAACCGAAAGGCAATCCGGAAAAATGCGTCCTCCCTGATGGAAAAGTTTGATGTCCGTCCCAGGGGAACAGAAGACCATCCGGCCGCCACTTTATCCGGAGGAAATCAGCAGAAGGTTATCATTGCCCGGGAAATAACCAACAATAAGGATTTGCTTATAGCGGTAAATCCCACCAGGGGACTTGATGTAGGAGCCATAGAGTTTGTGCATAAATATCTGGTGGAGCAGAGGAACAACAACCGGGCGGTGCTGTTGGTTTCCTTTGAGCTGGATGAGATTATGAGCCTTTCGGACCGGATTGAGGTTATTTCCGAGGGACGAATCAGCGGCAGCGTATCGGGGGAAGAGATTGAAAGAAACGAGACGGATGAGAAGGAGCTGGGCTTCTTAATGGCAGGAGGTAAGCGGCAATGAAAAAGAAAAGCATTTTAGAGAGCAATGTACTGTATACATTGATTGCCATTATTATCGGATTTATTATCGGTGCAATATTTTTAACCATAGCCGGCATCAGTCCTGCAACAGCCTATGGAAAGCTGATTGACGGTGTGTTCGGAAAACCCAAGTATATGGTCTGGACACTGGTTTATGCCAGTCCGCTGATTTTTACCGGTTTAAGCGTAGCCTTTTCCCTGCGTACCGGAGTATTCAATATAGGCGCTGAGGGGCAGTTTGTGGTAGGCTCTCTGGCAGCCTGTGCAGTGGGGATTCTGGTGGATTTACCTCCCCTTATCCATGCGCCCCTGTGTATTCTTGCGGCGGCTCTGGCAGGCTTTTTTTGGTCTTATCTGGTAGGACTGATGAAGGTCAGGCGGGGAATCCATGAGGTTTTATCCTATATTATGTTTAACTGGCTTGCTTTTTATCTTTCCAATTATGCGGTAAATACGGATTTGCTGCATAAGGAAGGAAGCGGCGAAGCGACCAAGAATGTACTGGATTCAGCAAGGCTGCTGTTTCCTGAGAGTATACTGAAGGCTCTGGACTGTACAGGGGCAAACTGGGGCTTTATCCTTGCCCTGGCGGCAGCCATCGGTATATGGGTCATCATTGAAAAAACAACCCTGGGTTACAGGCTGAAAGCCGTAGGCTTTAACAAAGAGGCAGCCAGATTCGGCGGCATCAATGCAGAAAAATCGATTCTCACGGCTCTGGGCATTTCAGGAGCATTGGCAGGCGTAGGAGGAGCGGTTCAGGTACTGGGCATGGGAGCCAGAATCAGCCAGTTTGCCGGTCAGGAGGGCTATGGTTTTGAAGGAATTACGGTGGCGTTGATTGCTGCATCCAATCCTATCGGCTGTATTTTTTCCGGCATTTTCTACGGGGCAATGAAGTATGGCGGTTCCAAACTGACCATAGTGGGAGCGCCGGAAGAAGTGATTGATATTATTATGGGCTGTGTGATTATTTTGATTGCCATATCCCAGGTATTTAAGGCCATATTCATCAGGCTGACAAAAAGAAAGGAGGCAAAATAAATGGATGGATTTATCAGCAATTTAGGACTTTTGATTAATGCGACTCTGGTAGCCACGCCCCCTTTGCTGCTGGCGGCTTTGGGTTCCTGCTTCTCGGAACGAAGCGGAGTGATTAATCTGGGCATTGAAGGGATGATGACCATAGGCGCTTTCGTCGGTGCAGCCACGGGACTTTTTGTGGGAAACGGCTGGATTGCCTGGCTTTTTGGGGGCCTGGCAGGAGCGTTGATGGCAGTGGTTCACGCAGTAGTATGTATGCAGTTTCATGCGGACCAGACCATTGCGGGTACGGCCATAAACTTTATCGGACCCGGCCTGGCTCTGTTTTTGTCAAAGGCAATTTTCAGTTCCTCCGACACGCCGCCTTTGAATGCGGCAAGTAAGCTGCCCAAGCTGTTTGAAGGCGTTTTTGAAGCAGGCTCCTTTTGGGGCAACGTATTAAACGTATACACGGTAGCCTATCTGGTGTTTATCTTTGCCGCAGTAGCCTGGTTCATCTTTTATAAAACAAAATTCGGAACCCATTTACGGGCGGTGGGAGAGCATCCTGAGGCCTGCGAGTCTCTGGGAATTAACGTATACCTGGTACGGTATATCTGCGTAATCGCCTCCGGATTTTTAGCGGGACTTGGAGGAGCCTTCGTTACGTTAGCTACCATAAACCAGTTCCGCCCCAGCGTGATTGTGGGCCAGGGCTTTATTGCCATTGCAGCCGTAATTTTCGGAAAATTCTCTCCCACAGGAGCCATGAAGGCCTGCCTCTTATTTGGTTTTTGCAGCGGCGTGAAATCCATTATCAGTATGTCCAACACAATATCACCCAATCTGATTTCCATGCTGCCTTATCTGGTTACTCTGGCAGCCCTTATCCTGTTCGTGGGAAAAGGCCACACACCTGCGGCAAACGGAAAGATTTTTGAACGGTCGAAATAGACGGTTTAGATTAGGGAAACAGGAAAAATATTCAGGAGGAAAATATGGATAAGAATAATGTAGTAAAGCATGTGGACCACACTCTGCTTACTCAAACGGCAACATGGGAGGAAATACGCCAGATTTGTGACGATGCAATCAGCTATGGCACTGCCAGCGTATGTATTCCTCCCAGCTATGTAAAGCAGGCGAAGGAATATGTACAGAATAAGATGGCGGTCTGTACCGTAATCGGTTTTCCCAACGGCTATATGACCACGGCAGTAAAGGAATTTGAGACAAAGGACGCCCTGGCAAACGGCGCAGAGGAAATCGATATGGTCATCAATATTGGCTGGCTGAAGGACAAAAGGTATGACCTGATTGAAGAGGAAATCCGAATCTTAAAGGCGGCCTGTGGGGACAGGATTTTGAAGGTGATTATTGAAACCTGTCTTCTGACCCGGGAAGAAAAGGTAAAAATGTGTGAACTGGTTACCGAAGCGGGCGCAGATTACATTAAAACCTCCACCGGCTTTTCCGCTGCCGGGGCCACCTTTGAGGACGTCGCCCTTTTTGCCAAAAATATCGGGGAAAAGGTGAAGATAAAGGCAGCGGGAGGAATTTCTTCCATGGAGGATGCCGAGAAGTTTTTAGCGCTGGGAGCAGACAGACTAGGAACCAGCCGGATAATTAAAATCATCAAAAATGAAGAAACTGCCGGATACTAAAGTCGATTCGGATAAGAAAGGAAACAGAGTTTATGGGTAAGTACAAACGTATATTTTTAGTCATCGTGGATTCCCTGGGAGTGGGAGCTATGCCCGACTCCGCCGATTTTGGGGATGTGGGGGTAAATACACTGGGGCATATTTCCGAGGCTGTTGAAAGCCTGAATATTCCCCATTTAAGAAAGCTGGGAATGGCCAATATCACCCCCTTAAAGCAGGTTTCCCCAGTGGATAAGCCTATGGCTTATTTTACCAAAATGCGGGAGCAGAGCCGGGGAAAGGATACCATGACAGGCCATTGGGAGATGATGGGACTGGAGGTGACTACTCCTTTCAAAACCTTTACCGATACCGGATTTCCGCCGGAGCTGATTAAAGAGCTGGAGGAGAGAACCGGAAAGAAGGTTATCGGAAACAAAAGCGCCAGCGGAACAGAAATTCTGGATGAGCTGGCGGAAGAAGAAATCGCAACAGGGCACATGATTGTCTATACTTCTGCGGATTCCGTTCTGCAGATTTGCGGAAATGAAGAGACCTTCGGCCTCGAGGAGCTTTATCGCTGCTGTGAAATTGCAAGAGAGATTACCATGAAGGATGAGTGGAAGGTAGGACGGGTAATTGCCAGACCTTATGTAGGAAAGAAGAAGGGTGAGTTTAAGCGAACCAGCAACCGCCATGACTATGCTTTAAAGCCCTTTGGAAAAACGGCCCTGGATTCCCTGAAGGAAAATGGCTTTGATGTGATTTCCGTAGGAAAAATCAGGGATATTTTTGATGGAGAGGGAATTACGGAAAGTCATAAATCCCAAAGCTCTGTTCATGGAATGGAGCAGACTATAGAGATAGCCGGGAAGGATTTTACCGGACTGTGCTTCGTTAATCTGGTGGATTTTGACGCACTCTGGGGACACAGAAGAAATCCTGAAGGCTATGCAAGAGAAATCGAGAAGTTCGATGAAAAGCTGGGAGTTCTTCTTAAGAAGTTAAATGAAGAGGATTTACTCCTGATTACCGCCGACCATGGCAATGACCCCACCTATACGGGAACGGACCACACCAGAGAAAAGGTTCCCTTTTTGGCTTATTCCAAGTCCATGAAGGGAAGCGGTGAGCTGCCGGAGACCGAGACCTTTGCAGTGGTGGGAGCCACCATTGCAGATAATTTCGGCGTAAGGATGCCGGAGGGAACCATTGGAAGCTCCCTCTTATCCTCTTTAATCTAAGGAAACACTGATTAATTCAGTGTTCCCTTAGAGCTTCCGGCGGATGCACACGGATTTGCAAGGGAAATTACTGCTTCGCAGCGCAAATCCGGTGCGGGAAACGCTTTAATCAGCGTTTCCTTGGTTGATGTCGGAATGGGACACAGGGGGTTAAAAGATTTTCGTAGTCCATTGGCTGCAATCCAGCACCCTTGTGGCCCATTCCGCATAAAATTCCGGCTCGTGGCAGACCATAAGGATGCTGCCCTGGTAAGCCTGAAGGGCCCGCTTTAATTCCTCCTTGGCATCCACATCCAGATGATTGGTAGGCTCGTCCAGCAAAAGCACGTTGGTTTCCCGGTTAATCAGCTTGCACAGCCTAACTTTTGCCTGTTCCCCGCCGCTTAAGACCTTTACCTTGCTTTCGATATGCTTGGTGGTAAGGCCGCATTTAGCCAGGGCGGAACGTACTTCGTACTGGGTAAAACCGGGGAATTCCTGCCAGATTTCCTCAATACAGGTGGTTTCGATTCCTCCTGCCATTTCCTGTTCAAAGTAACCGATGCAAAGATACTGGTCCAGCTCCACGCTGCCTTCCAGAGCGGGAATCAGGCCCAGGATGGATTTTAACAGGGTGGTTTTACCGATGCCGTTGGAACCCGTAAGGGCAATCTTTTCGCCCCGCTCCATTTCCAGATTTAAAGGAGAGGAAAGGGGCTCGTGGTAACCGATAACCAGATTCTTCGTCTGAAAAATATAGCGTCCCGGTGTGCGGGCTTTGCGGAAACGAAATTCCGGCTTGGGTTTTTCGGCAGCTAATTCAATCATTTCCATCTTATCCAGCTTTTTCTGACGGGACATGGCCATATTACGGGTAGATACCCGGGCCTTATTTCTGGCAACAAAGTCCTTCAGGTCGGCAATTTCCTTCTGCTGTCTGTTGTATGCAGCTTCTAACTGGGCCTTTTTCATGGCATAGACTTCCTGAAATTTATGATAATCTCCCACATAGCGGTTCAATTCCTGATTATCCATATGATAAATCAGGTTAATTACGCTGTTTAAAAAGGGAATATCGTGGGAAATCAGTATAAAAGCGTTTTCGTAATCGTTCAGATACCGCTTAAGCCACTCAATATGCTCCGCATCCAGATAGTTGGTAGGCTCGTCCAAAAGAAGAATGTCCGGTTTTTCCAGCAAAAGCCTGCCCAATAAAACCTTGGTGCGCTGACCGCCGCTTAAATCGGTCACATCCTTATCCAGCCCGATGTCACTAAGGCCCAGGGCCCGTCCCACCTCCTCCACCCTGGAGTCGATGAGATAAAAATCATGAACCGTCAGCAAATCCTGGATGGTGCCCAGCTCCTCCATATAGGTTTCCAGCTCTGCCTCTGAGGCATCACCCATTTTCTCGCAGATTTTGTTCATCTGGGCTTCCATTTCAAAGAGAAAATCGAAGGCAGAAGCCAGTACGTCCCTGATGGTCATACCGGGCTTTAAGGCGGTATGCTGGTCCAGATAGCCCACCCGGACGTTTTTCGCCCACTCTATCTTTCCCTCATCGGGCAACAGCTTGCCTGTAATAATATTCATAAAGGTAGATTTGCCTTCTCCGTTGGCGCCAATAAGGCCGATATGTTCTCCTTTTAACAGACGAAAGGAAACGTCGTTAAAGATGGCCCGGTCGCCAAAACCATGGGTCAGATGTTCCACATTAAGTATACTCATAAATTCCTCGCATTCCGAAGCGTTTTACGCTGTTCTTTACGATGCCGCCCTGCGGTATCTCAAATCCTGATATAAACATGGGTATCATATCACAGGACAAATAAAAAATCTATTTAATTTCTAAAAAGAAAATAACCTCTGTTGCATTCTTTTTTTATTGTGCTATAGTTCATATACATAAGGAAACCTAAAGGAGAAGGGATGGGGCGAAAGCAGCCGATGTGGAATAAGATTAAGTGGCGTATACAACGATTTATGGTGGGAAGAAACGGAAGGGACGAGCTGGAAATGGCCGTTTTTTATACCTCCGTTGCGGTCTATCTGCTGGGAGGGCTGTTGGCATTCATGCCCCTGGAAATCCTCTCCTGGCTGGGGATTTTTTACAGCCTGTTCAGGGTCACCTCCAGGGATGTCTATAAAAGGCGGGAGGAGAACCGCCGATTTTTGCAGAAAATCCAATTTTTAAAGCTCAGAATTTCCATGAGAAAAACCCATAAAATTTACCGCTGCAGAGGCTGCAGCCGTAAGATTCGGGTTCCCAGAGGGAAGGGCAGGATTGAGATTACCTGTCCTTTGTGCGGACGAAAAATGATTCGGCGGACATAAGTTTTAGGGGAATAATTTAAAACAAAATCGGTAATATAACAAGGAAGATAAGCCTTAAGGAATAAGGAATCTTCCTTGTATTTTGTAAAGGGCTGTGATACACTAGATGGGATTAAAAGTGGGTTACTTTACACAAAATTCAGACGAGCATTGAGGTGTCATTTTGGACAAGCAGGAATATAGATTAAAAGCAGAAGAGATTAAGACTTTAATTTCCAAAAGAAAATTTCAAGAAGCAGTTAAAATTGCGGATGAAATAGACTGGACCAGAGTCCGCAGCGTGGCTATGCTGTGTACCGTCAGCGATTTATATAAAGTAAACCGCCGCTACAAGGAGAGTAAGGAACTGCTGTTGATGGCCTATGAGCGTCATCCCGGCGGAAGAATGATTCTCTATTCTTTATGCGAACTTTGTATCAAAATGGGTGAGGTTGTACAGGCTATAGAGTATTATAAGGAATTTGTACAGCTTGCCCCTATGGACAATGGGAAATATATTTTGCAGTATAAGCTGTATGAGGCCCAGGAGGTAAGTCTGGAAGAGCGGATTGCCGTTCTGGAAGAGTTAAAAAGGCGGGATTACCGGGAAAAATGGGGATATGAGCTGGCCTATTTATATCACAGAATCGGACTGGGCACCAAGTGTGTGGAAGAGTGTGACCAGTTGATTTTATGGTTCAGCGAAGGCCGTTATGTGAAAAAAGCTATGGAACTGAAAATGCTGCATCAGCCCTTAAGCCCCGTCCAGCAGGACAGCTACGAACGTCTGATGGGGGGGAAGAAGGAAACGCCGCCTCCTCAACAGAAAGTAGAAGAGACCCCTCAGGAAGAGGAACTGGACATTCAGGTGCAGCCCATGAAGATGGGAAAGTATGACACAATTAATCTGCAAAAGGCCCTGGCAGAGAGCATGAAAGAGGTACTGAGCAAGGAAGAGCCGGTACCTGTACAGGAGAGCGCTCCACTCGAGGAGCCTTTGTCCGTACCCCAAATGGGAACCGTAACCAGCCAGATTATGGCTTCTATGTATGATACGGGAACCAGTCCGCAGGAGGTTGTTTATCCGGAGCATACAGAGGAAGTGGCACAGGAATTAAAGCCGGATGAGTTTCCGGCAGTACAAAAGACGGTTAAGGAAAGCGTACCTGCCCCCGAAGCAGAGACGGAAGAGCCGGTTCTTCAGGAAGTGAAGGAGCAGGAGGCTGTTCCCGCAACTCCCATGGAAGCGCCCTCTGAGCCGCAGATTCAGCAGATTCCCGTGGAGCTGGTCAAAGAGCCGCAGGCTTCGGCCAGTTCAGCGTCAATGGCAGAGGAAATCACCAAGGAGATTCCGTCCATAAAGGAGATTATGAAGCGTCCTCTGATTCAGCCTGTACAGGAAGAGGTTCCCGCCCAGATGGCCAATCTCCTTTCTCAGGATTATGACGGTCAAATCAGTCTGGTCGTGCCTGAGGAATCCCGAGTAGAAAAGCAGATTACCGGGCAGATGAACATAGATGAGGTTCTGGTGGAGTGGGAAAAGACCAAGAGAGAGCATGAAGAGAAGAGGAAGGCAGAGCTGACCCAAAAGGTGCTGGCACAGACCGGAAGTATGTTCAGTGATTTTGACGCAAAGGTGAGAGACGGCATTTTGGAGCAGTTGGAGAAGGAAGAGCTTTCTCAGGGGAAAAAGGCTGCACAGGGAAAGATATTGGCCTATAGGAACGAAACGCCGGAAATAGAAGAACTGTCGGAAGGAGAAATATTGTCTGAGGAGGTAGAGGAGCTGGAAGAAAGGGAAGAACCTGCTGTGGATTTGGAAGAGCTGGTGCAGCCGGAGGGAAGAGCATTAGCTTCGATAAAAGCAGTAGAAGCAGAAGAGTTTGCAGAAGAAATGCTTCAGGAAGAAATTCCCGGTGCAGGAACTACCGAAAGAGAAGAGGAAACGGATATAGAGATAATGGAAGAGGAGCCAGGCCCTGAGGAGGCAGCCAGTGAGGCCAACTTCGATGAAGCAGGGGAGGAGCCTTTTACGGAGGAGCCGTCCGAAGAGCCTTCGATGGAAGAATCGGAGGAAACCGGCGGTGGTGAGGACAGTACACAGGAGCCTGCCCAGGATTACCTCCAGGAAGAAATCCGGGAACTGACAGAGGAGGAAAAAAGCCTTTTCGGTCCTTTTATCCAGACCAGAGGCGGCAGAAAGCGGTTTATGAAGGCGTTGGATTTAATCAGCCTTGCCGCCTATACCGGAAATGTGATTATTACCGGAGAGGCAGCCGCAGGAACGGTGACGCTGGCAAAGAATATTATGAAGGATATTCAGATGACGGATGCCAATTTTTCCGGCGTCATTGCCAAGGTATCAGGGGCTTCTTTAAACAGCAGAAATATTGACAGTACTGTCAGTAAGCTGAATAACGGCGGTCTGATTGTTGAAAAGGCCAGCGGCATGAACAGCCAGGCGGTAATGAAGCTGCTGAAGGCGCTGAATCAGGAGCAGTCGGGAATCGTTGTTATTCTGGAAGATAATAAAAAGGCAATCAAGCGCATGCTGGCGGCCTACCCTTCTATGGCAACCTTTTTTAATGCCCGAATAGAAATCGAAGAGTTGAATAATGACGCTCTTGCCGCCTATGGAAGGCAATATGCGTACCATCTGGAATACGCTATTGACGAATTGGGGATGCTGGCCCTTCAGACCAGAATTGAAGACCGGCAGACCAGCGATCATATTGTAACCGTAGCGGAGGTAAGGGAGCTGGTGGATGAGGCTATTGCTAATGCCAACAGGAAGAATCCGCAGCATTTCTTCGATATGATTTTAGGAAAGCGCTATAATGAAGAGGATATGGTTATCTTACGGGAAAAGGATTTTATCTAAAATAAGGGGAGGTTGGATATGGCAGTTAAGCAGAAGAAAACCAGCGTAGAGAAAGTGTTTATCTCCAGGGATGATGAATACTTGTTTGCTCAGGGGACACATTATGACATTTATAAGAAGCTGGGGGCACATTTATCCCGGGAAAGAGGGAAAGACGGCATGTATTTTGCCGTTTGGGCGCCCAATGCAGCAAGCGTTCACGTTATCGGGACGTTTAACGATTGGGACGAAACCAGTCATAAGCTGAAGCGGCTTGGGCCCGGAGGAATCCATGCAGGCTTCTTTCCCGGCATAGGTACGGGAGAGCTGTATAAATTTCTGATTACCACTCCCCAGGGAAATAAGCTGTATAAAGCGGACCCTTTCGCCAATGCGGCAGAGATGCGCCCCGGCACAGCTTCCATGACTACCGACATCAATAGATTCAAGTGGACCGACAGCCAGTGGATTAGTGACCGGAGTAAGAAGGACATGAATAAAGAACCTATGGCTATCTACGAATGCCATATCGGCTCCTGGATGAAGCATCCCGACGGAACCCCTGACGGCTTCTACAATTACCGGGAGTTTGCGGACCGAATCGTAGGGTATTTGAAGGAGCTGAAATACACCCATGTGGAGCTGATGGGCATTGCGGAGCATCC
>JBNMJJ010000041.1:0-10993 GCA_050873745.1 Lachnospiraceae bacterium
AAAAAGTGGATAAAATTTGTCCGAATTCAAACTAATTGGAATAAATTTCGTTTTATTCCAGGATAAAGACAGCCCTGTGGGCAGAATGTGAGGAAATAACCATGATACAAGACACGACTCCACAAATGTACCAGGAAACCAGTATCAACTGTGAAAGCTGGACTCCCGAAAATATGATACAGCTGTTTAACCTTTTGAAAAATAATAAGGGAATAAAGCTGACGCTTTCTTTTGATAATGAAGAAAAGCCTGCTTTGGCTAATCAGGATTCGGGAATCAGCCGTCATCTGACCCGGCTGGGAATCGGCCGTCACCTGAACGGTTTTTCCTATTTAAAGACAGGAATCCGCCATTGTATCGATTCTCCGGAGGAGATGGAAAGCGTAACCAAACTTCTTTACCCTGCCATTGCCAAAGAGCATCATACTACGGCAGGGAGGGTGGAACATGGTATTCGTCATGCTATCAGTCTGGCCTGGGAAGAAAGAAATAAGGCAGAGTGGGAGAAGATATTCGGTTATCGGGTAGAATCTGCGCAGGGAAGACCCACCAATACGGAATTTCTTGCGGCATTGTCGGATTATATTCTGCTGGAAAACGAAATGCAGTCTTTTATATAGAAGATTTCTGGTGGGAAAATAAGATGAAAGGCATGTTGGCTCAGAACCAGGGCAGCGGTATGCTGCAGATTATCGGTTGCAGTTTACGGGCAGAAGAGGTAAAATAAATTACATAGAAAACAGTTGGCGGTAGTCGTGCTGCCTGCTGTTAAAATAGAGAAAAGGAGCCTCAGGGGCTTCTTTTTTTCAAAAGGAAAAGGAGGATGGTTTGTGGAGACACATCAGGATGAAAAGCTGGGAAGTGCGCCCCTGGGCCCGTTGATGGTAGGCATGATTGTACCGGCTGTAATTGCACAGGGAGTAAACGTTCTTTATAATATAGTAGATAGAATTTATATCGGGCATATTCCGGAGGTGGGACGGACGGCCCTGACCGGAGTGGGTGTGTGTTTTCCCATCATCACTATTATTTCTGCCTTCAGTGCCTTTGTGGGCATGGGAGGAGCCCCCAGAGCGGCTATTTGGATGGGAAAGGGCAGAAGGGATATGGCGGAAAAGATTCTGGGAAACGGGGTTACCATGCTTTTGTTCTTTTCTGTTGTGCTGACCCTGTTCTTCCAATGGTGGAAGGAGCCTATCATCCTGGCCTTTGGAGGAAGTGAGAATACCATCGGCTATGCTACGGATTATCTGGGCATTTATCTTGTGGGAACGATTTTTGTCCAGCTTTCTCTGGGCCTGAATATGTTTATCACGTCCCAGGGAAAATCCCGTACAGCCATGCTGTCGGTACTGATTGGAGCCGTTATCAATATTATGCTGGACCCTGTTTTTATTTTTGTTTTTTCTATGGGAGTTAAAGGGGCGGCCCTGGCTACGGTAATTTCCCAGTTTTGCAGTTGCATCTGGGTAGTCTCCACCCTGCTGTCGAAGCGTTCGGGAATACGCATCAGAGTGAAAAACATGAAGCCGGACTGGAAAATCATGGGCAGTGTGGCGGCCCTGGGTATTGCCCCTTTTACCATGCAGTCCACGGAAAGTCTGGTGTCCATCGTACTCAACACCAGCCTGCAAAGCTATGGCGGAGATGTATATGTAGGCTCGCTTACCATAATGCAAAGCGTCATGCAGTTGATTGTGGTGCCCTTACAGGGAGTGCAGCAGGGGACGCAGCCCATTATCAGTTACAATTTTGGGGCTCATAATAAGGAGAGAATCGTGCAGACGCTGAAGGTTTCGATGGGGGTGATTTTGACTGCCTCTACACTGTACTGTCTGGCTTGTATATTCTTCCCGGAAAGCTTTGCCAGAATGTTTACCAAGGACGAGGCCCTGATTGAGCTGGTGGGACAGGTGATGCCCGTTTTTATGGCGGGAATAGGAATTTTTGGGGTACAACTGGTTTGTCAGTCTGCTTTTATGGGGATGGGGCAGGCGAAAATCTCCATGTTTCTTGCTCTGCTGAGAAAAATTATTCTGCTGATTCCCCTGGCTCTTGCTCTGCCCCGGTTCTTTGGAGTAATGGGTATTTACTATGCAGAGCCCGTTGCAGACGCAGCGGCGGCCCTGACTACAGGAATCTTATTTTTGCTGAATTTTAAAAAGATTATCCAAAAAGAGATGGGAGAAGAGGTATGGAAAACAAAACAATCCTAGAGTATGAAACCGTGGATATTGATTTGGAAAAGAAAGAACTGGTGATTATCGACCAGACGAAGCTGCCTGGAAGGACGGAGCTTATCCGGCTGAAAACGGCGGAGGAAATCTGGGAGGCAATCTATCTTCTGAAGGTGCGGGGAGCCCCGGCCATTGGGGTGGCGGCAGCCTTTGGCATTTATATTCTGGCAGCCGGGATTGAGGCTGAGGATTATGAACACTTTTATCAGGAGTTTAAAAAGCAGAAGAATTATCTGGATTCCTCCCGGCCCACAGCAGTAAATCTGTCCTGGGCACTGAACCGGATGGAGAAGGTGTGCTTGAACAACTCTCAGAAGCCTGTTGCCCAACTGATGGAGCTTCTGGAAAAAGAAGCTCTTGCCATAAAGGAAGAGGACACCTGGGTCTGTAAAAGGATTGGAGAATACGGGCTTTCTTTGGTGAAACCCGGGGACGGCATTCTTACTCACTGTAATGCGGGTCAGCTTGCTACCAGTAAGTATGGAACGGCAACGGCGCCAATCTACCTTGGGCAGGAAAGAGGGTATCATTTCAGAGTTTTTGCGGATGAGACCAGGCCCCTTTTGCAGGGAGCGAGGCTGACCGCTTACGAGCTTCATTCGGCAGGAGTGGATGTGACCCTGATTTGCGACAATATGTCGGCCATGGTAATGAAAAATGGCTGGGTAAATGCTGTTTTCGTCGGCTGCGACCGGGTGGCGGCCAATGGGGATACGGCTAATAAAATCGGCACCAGCGTGGTAGCGGCGGTGGCAAAGCGTTATCATGTGCCGTTTTATGTCTGCGCCCCTACCTCCACTATTGATATGAGCCTGGAAAGCGGCAGTCAGATACCCATTGAGGAGAGGAAAGCAGAAGAGGTGACCCAAATGTGGTATAAGGAGAGAATGGCCCCTGAAGGAGTGAAGGTCTTTAATCCTGCCTTCGACGTTACGGATAACGACCTGATTACTGCTATTATTACTGAATATGGTATAGCCAGAGCTCCTTATAAGGAGACTTTGCGGAAGATGGTTAAGAAGGGGGAGAGAAAGTGAAAAAGGGAAAGAAGCTGTATTTTCATTTTCCACAGCCTTCCAGCCAGGATTTAATGAAATTCTGGCTGGAAGGTAGCTGATTGAAGGCTCAATTATTAGGGAAACGCTGATTAAAGCGTTTCCCGCACCGGATTTGCGCTGCGAAGCAGCAATTTCCCTTGCAAATCCGTGTGCATCCGCCGGAGGCTCTAAGGAAACACTGAATTAATCAGTGTTTCCTTAGAAAAAATTATTGATTGCTGTCTTTACAAAAAGCAACGATTATGCTATAACAAATATAAAATATACTGTAATTGGATAAGATGTTTCTAATCTCAGAATTTAATCTTTAAGAGAGTGTCTTGGTACATTCTTTTCTGTGCCGTTGCAGGCGGCAGGTGTGAGGGCATTTCTGCCTGAAATTTCAAACCTTATTATTTTCCTATAGCTATCTAAGGATTTTAGACAAAAAATATTATATGATAATCAGGAGGAAGTTTGCCTATGGGTAAAAAAGAGATAAGCATAATCGAATGTTTAAGAAATAGAGCTCGTTTTGCTGATTTGTGTAATGCAAAACTTTATGAAGGAAAGCAGATTATCCGACCGGAAGAACTGGAATTGGTGGATAGCAGAGAGAACCTGATTTTACCAATCAAAGACGGAAAAAATAAAGGAATTGAACGGGCACATGACCTGGCTATGCGTTGGCGCAGGAAGGTGCTGTTGATGATTATTCCTCTGGAGCATCAGAGTAAAGTTCATTATGCCATGCCCGTAAGGAAAATGCTCACTGACGGGCTGGTATATATACGGCAGATACAGGAGCTTTATGAAAACAGAGGAGATAAGGAATACACGTAGGAAGAGTTTTTGTCCCGTTTTCGTAAGGAAGACAAGCTCATTCCGGTTATTCCTATCGTTTTTTCCTGTGGTTTGGAGGAGTGGGATGCCAGTACTGATGTTCATGGAATGATTGATTGGAGCTTATTTGAGGAGAGGACGCAGTTGAAAAAGCTGGTGCCTAATTATCATTTTAATCTGGTGGACATTAATGATGATTCCTATATTGATAAATTGAGTACGGATTTACAAATTCTTTTTTCTGTAGTAAAATATAAGAAAAATAAGAAAAAAATAAAAGAATATATTACAAACAGCACTATAAGGCTGCCCAGAGACATTTATTATGCGATAGTCAACGTATTTGGACTGTCCAGGTTGCCGGAGGAAGTATTGGAGAAAAAGGAGAGTGATGATATGAGCAATGCCTTATTGGAATTAATTGAAGATGAAAGGATGGAAGGCCGTAACGAAGAAAGACAGAATTTGTTTAGCTTAATTCAAGCCATGGCTGAGAACGGGGAAAGGGATGAAATTGTACGTCTGGCCACAGATGTTGAGTTTTTCAAGAAAAAACAGGCACAATACCAGATAGGAGACGGGCGATAGAGAACAAAAATACCGGGAACGCAAGGTCCCGGTATTTTCAGGAATTAAAACTGGCTGATAAAATTTATTTATTGCTTCTTCTCCAGATATTCATCTTTTCCGCATCCTTGATTAACTGGTCTCTGAAATCAGGATGAGCAATGGAAATCAGGGCTTCCGCTCTCTGCCAGGAAGACAGACCCTTTAAATTTACCATACCATACTCCGTTACGACATAATGAACGTTGGAACGGGTATCGGTTACTACGGAACCGGTATTTAAAGTAGGCATAATTCTGGATTTTAAGTTGCCTTCTTTATCCTTAAAGGAAGAGGAAAGGCAGATGAAGCTCTTGCCGCCTTTGGAAAGGTATGCACCCAGCACGAAGTCAAGCTGTCCGCCTGCACCGCTGATGTGCTTGATACCGGAGGACTCAGCTCCCACCTGACCAAATAAGTCAATATCTACCGCATTATTGATAGAAATAAAGTTATCCAGTGCGGAGATGGAACGAATATCGTTAGTATAATCTACAGGAGCGCTTAATAATTCCGGATTATCATCGATGTAATCGTATAATTTCTTGGTGCCCGCAGCAAATGCGTAGGTCTGGCGGAAACGGTCGATATTCTTATTTGCGCCGGTAATCTTGCCAACCTTTGCTATATCTACAAAAGCGTCTACATACATCTCGGTATGTACGCCCAAGTCCTTCAAGTCGGATTCAGCAATCATGGAACCAACTGCATTCGGCATTCCGCCGATACCAAGCTGTAAGCATGCACCGTTGGGAATCTGTTCTACAATTAATTTGGCAACCGCTTTGTCAACATCGGAAGGAGCAGCGGCACCCAGTTCTGCGATAGTAGGATTCTCGCCCTGAACGATGTAATCTACCTGGGAAATATGTATACCGTTTTCAAAACCACCCAGACAGCGGGGCATATTTTCATTTACTTCTACAATAATGGTTCTTGCTCTTTCGCAAATGGCGGAAAGATGGGAAGCATTGGGGCCGAAGTTAAAGAATCCATGTTTGTCAATGGGAGCCACCTGGAATATTACCACATCACTGGGAGTAGCAATTTCCCGGCAGTATCTGGGTAATTCGGAGTAACGGATGGGTGCATAGAAAGCACAGCCCTTTGCAATATACTTTCTCTCGATACCGGACATATGCCAGGAGTTCCAGGTGAAGTGTTCTCCTGCGTCTTCTCTTTCCATAATGGCAAGAGGTCTGCATAATACACCGCCGCGGAAGTTTACATCCTTTAATTCATCGGTACGTTTTGCCAAAGCTTTGTCCAGTGCAGCGGGAGTGCCGGTACACCAGCCGAAGTCTACCCAGTCGCCGGACTGAACGACTTTTGCCGCCTCATCGGCAGAGACTAATTTCTGGTTGTATTCTGTTGAATAATCCATAAAAAATAACCCTCCATTCAATAAATATAGTTTTTTGCTTCTCTGTCTGATTATAGCATTTTGGATAATATTGGTCAAGAAGCAGAGGGCAGGAAAAAGGCTTATTTTGTATATTTCTGGATTCCTTTATTATGTTCATAAAAAGTTAAGATTTGTATGCGAAATAAGCTGGTTGAATAAAACATATGAATCTGCTACAATATACGGTAAAGTTTTGCGCCTGAAAGTAGAAGATGCTGTTGAGACAGCAGAAAAGTAGAGTAGAGGTAAAGGTAAACATGAAGATTTTGGACAAAATGTTTGGTACTCATAGCGAGCGTGAGGTAAAAAGAATCCTGCCGCTGGTAGAGCAGATTGAAAAGCTTAAGGACGGCATGGGGGCTTTATCTGACGAACAGCTAAGGGGGAAGACCAAGGAGTATAAGGAAAGGCTGGCGCAGGGGGAGACCCTTGACGATTTGCTGCCGGAAGCCTATGCCACCGTAAGGGAGGCCGCCAGGCGGGTACTGAATATGGAGCATTACCGGGTACAGTTGATTGGCGGAGTTATCCTTCACCAGGGACGGATTGCGGAGATGAAGACCGGTGAAGGTAAGACTTTGGTGTCCACCCTTCCGGCTTATTTGAACGCCCTGGAAGGAAAAGGGGTTCATGTGGTAACGGTGAATGATTATCTGGCCAAGCGTGATGCAGAGTGGATGGGACAGATTCATGAATTCCTGGGCCTTAAGGTAGGGGTGGTATTAAACAGCCTGACCGCCGAAGAGCGCAGAGAGCAGTATCAGTGCGATATTACCTATGTAACCAATAATGAACTGGGCTTCGATTACCTGAGAGATAACATGGTAATCTATAAGGAACAGTTGGTTTTAAGAGATTTACATTATGCCATTATCGATGAGGTGGACTCGGTGCTTATTGATGAGGCCAGAACTCCCCTGATTATTTCCGGTCAAAGTGGAAAGTCTACCAGGCTGTATGAAGCCTGTGACATTCTTGCCCGCCAGATGGAACGGGGTGAGGATATGGAGGATTTGTCCAAGATGGATGCCATCATGGGAGTAATCCAGGAGGAAACCGGGGACTTTGTGGTTAATGAAAAGGATAAGATTGTCAATCTGACGGAGCGGGGCGTGGCCAAGGTGGAAGAGTTTTTCCATATTGATAACCTGGCGGACCCGGACAATCTGGAGATTCAGCACAACATTATTCTGGCCCTCCGTGCCCATAATCTTATGTTCAGGGATCAGGATTATGTGGTAAAAGACGAACAGGTTTTGATTGTAGACGAATTTACCGGCCGTATCATGCCGGGACGCCGATATTCCGACGGCCTGCATCAGGCCATTGAAGCTAAAGAGCATGTTAAGGTAAAGCGGGAAAGCAAGACGCTGGCCAATATTACCTTCCAGAACTTCTTTAATAAATTTGCGAAGAAAGCCGGTATGACCGGTACGGCCCTTACAGAAGAGAAAGAATTCCGGGATATTTACGGAATGGACGTAGTGGAAATTCCCACCAATCGTCCTATTGCCCGTAAGGACCTTCAGGATGCGGTATACAAAACGAAAAAAGAAAAACTTCATGCCATTGTGGAGGCCGTTGTCCAGGCCCATGCCAAGGGACAGCCGGTGCTGGTGGGCACCATTACCATTGAATCCTCCGAAGAAATCAGTGACCTGCTGCGTAAAAAGGGAATTCCCCATAAAGTATTGAATGCCAAATTCCATGAGATGGAGGCGGAAATCGTTGCCGATGCAGGTGTACACGGGGCCGTAACCATCGCCACCAATATGGCGGGCCGCGGTACGGATATTAAGCTGGACGATGCGGCAAAGCAGGCCGGAGGTTTAAAGATTATTGGTACGGAACGCCATGAATCCAGACGTATAGACAATCAGCTTCGGGGACGAAGCGGACGTCAGGGAGACCCCGGCGAGTCCAAGTTCTATATTTCCCTGGAGGATGACCTGATGCGTCTCTTCGGTTCCGAGAGAATGATTTCCATGTTTAATGCGCTGGGTATACCGGAGAATCAGGAAATTGAACATAAAACCCTGAGCAATGCCATTGAAACGGCTCAGAAGAAAATCGAAAGCAATAACTTTGGTATCCGTAAAAACCTGTTGGAATACGATCAGGTGATGAACGAACAAAGAGAGATTATTTACGCAGAGCGGCGCCGGGTTCTGGACGGCGAAAGTATGCGGGATGTGATTTATAAGATGATTACCGACATTGTAGACAACACCGTGGACATGGTGGTGGGAGACGATGCGGACAGCAGTGAATGGGATTTGAAGGAGTTAAATTCCCTTCTTATTCCCATCATTCCTCTGGAACCGGTGAATAAAGAAGAGATAGCCGGTATCAAGAAGAACAGCCTGAAACAGCTTTTGAAGGAAAAGGCAGTAAAACTATATGAAGCAAAAGAAGCCCAGTTCCCTGAGCCGGAGGCGATTCGAGAACTGGAGCGAGTGATTCTTTTGAAGGTTATTGATAAGAAGTGGATGGACCATATTGATGATATGGACCAGCTTCGTCAGGGTATCGGCCTGCAGGCATATGGACAGAAGGACCCTCTCATTGAATACAAGATGAGCGGCTACGAGATGTTTGACAATATGACGGCGAACATCCAGGAAGATACGGTGAAGCTCCTTCTCCATGTAAGAGTGGAGCAGAAGGTGGAAAGAGAGCAGGTAGCTAAGGTTACCGGAACCAACAAGGACGACTCCGCAGCCAAAGGCCCGGTAAAGAGAGAGGAGTCCAAGGTATATCCCAATGACCCCTGTCCCTGCGGCAGCGGTAAGAAATATAAGCAGTGCTGCGGAAGAAGATAATTATAATAAATAATTATTGAGATATAAAATTTTTTAATAGAAAGTGTGGTGAACGCAAGTGGTTGAATTGGACCAGATGAAGACTGAACTTCAAATCTATAAAACTCCATTGGCGGAAGTGAGGGATTCACTTTGACCTGACTGGGAAGGCAAAGCGAATGGAAGAATTGGAGCGGGAAATGGAGGCGCCTGATTTCTGGGATAATCCGGACAGCTCCAATCAGAAAATGAAGGAACTGAAGAATTTAAAGGATACGGTGGATACCTGCCAGAAGCTGGCACAGCAGTATGAGGATATTGAGACTTTAATCGAGATGGCTTATGAAGCGCAGGATGCAGATATGGTGGAGGAAATCCGTCAGGAGCTGGACAGTTTTACCCAGACTTTGGAAAATATCCGTATGACTACTCTCCTTTCCGGTGAGTTTGATAAGGACAATGCCATTTTAAAGCTGAACGCAGGAGCGGGAGGCACGGAATCCTGCGACTGGGCGGCCATGCTTTACCGGATGTACACCCGTTGGGCGGAAAAAAGGGGCTTTTCCATTGAGGTACTGGATTATCTGGATGGGGATGAAGCCGGAATTAAATCCGTCACCTTTCAGGTAAACGGAGAAAACGCCTACGGTTATCTGAAATCGGAAAAGGGAGTCCATCGGCTAGTGAGGATTTCCCCCTTTAATGCCCAGGGAAAACGGCAGACCTCTTTCGTGTCACTGGACGTTATGCCGGATATTGAGGAGGATTTGGAGGTGGAAATCGAGGATAAGGATTTGCGTATCGACACCTACCGAAGCAGCGGCGCAGGGGGCCAGCATATTAATAAAACCTCTTCGGCAATCCGAATCACCCACCTGCCCACTGGTATTGTGGTACAGTGCCAGAACGAACGAAGCCAGCACATGAACAAGGATAAGGCTATGCAGATGCTGAAATCCAAACTCTATATGCTGAAACAGGAGGCCAATGCAGAGAAGCTTTCTGATATTCGGGGAGAGGTAACGGATATTGGCTGGGGCAATCAGATTCGCTCCTATGTATTTCAGCCCTATACTATGGTAAAGGACCATAGAACGGGGGTGGAAAGCGGAAATGTAGATGCGGTTATGGATGGCAGTCTGGACAGTTTCATTAATGGCTACCTGAAATGGATTAACCTGGACAAAAAGGCTTAGATAAACGTTGATTTAATCAGAGCTTTCCTAGAAGCGGCGGCCAGGGCCGGGTTTAGAAAAAGTTAATGATTTTTTTCGCAGGAGATAATGGATTTTTCCTTATCTCCTGTTATACTGTTAAGCAGTTACCTGCGGATTTTGAGGAAAACAGCATTGTCAATGGACAGTGCTGTTTTGTGCGTCATAAAACACAATATTCGGGAGGTAAAGAGAATGGAATACGGGATAGACTATCTGGTAAAATACACGGAAAAATATGGGGCATCCCTTTCTTTTTTGTGGGAAAACGGAAAAGGGCCCTTGCTTTTCTTCGGAGGGCTGGTTTTGGCAGGCAATCTGCTTTGGCTTTTGGTGCATCTTCTCTATGGAGAGGTTTTTATTTACAATTTAAAGGAAGGAAAACACTATCAATATCTGGGAAGTCTCTGGATTGAGCGAAAGGGAGGGGAGTATACCCTGCTTATTCCGGACGGCCTCATTGAAAAATCCCATACAACCCAATATAAACTGCACCCGGGAAGAGTGTTTCTAAGGCTTCACCGGGGAAAGATGCTGCGCATCCGGTTTGGCGGGAAGTATCAGACTTTCCTGCCTTTAGCCAGGGAGATGATTGCCAAAAACCACGTTGCAACTTCTCACAAGCTATAGTATACTCCTCTTGTCAGTTAGCGTGAGAAGAAATTCTAATGCTCACGCCAGAGGGCAAATCATGCCCAAGGGGCATGCGCAAAGAATTTCTAAGTCTCACGCCCGGAGAATGCCCTGTGAAAAGGGCATTCTCCCCGTTGATTTCTATACCGGGCTATGTCCGGAAAAATGGAGGAAAACCATGAAGTGGGAAGAGAAGATAAGACGTGTGGTACCCTAC
>JBNMJJ010000042.1:0-10982 GCA_050873745.1 Lachnospiraceae bacterium
GCAAAGAACTGGTCTGCAATCCATACTTTTTTACTTTGAATAATCATATGAAATTCCTCCTGCATTTGGATTGAAGCCGTATCGGATTCGTGTCGGCTGGTTACTTTATTATTATAATTCGAAAAAGATAAAAATAATTTGCATTTTTTAAATTAAAAATTACCACTTTTAGCAGGTCCATTGTTTTTTCTTTTTCCATGTTATATTATAGTAAAAAAATATTAAAAAACCTAGGGGGTAAAATGAAAATGAACATTTTTGGCATTTCAGCGGATAAAATGCGGGACACCTCTTCCGAGTTTACTTTGCAGGAGATTTATCAGCAGCCTGCAACCTGGAAAAAGACCTGTGAGCAGCTTGCAGCCTGCAGGGATGAGTTACAGAAATTTTTGGATAAAGTGGTTAAAGCCGAGGATTTTGACATCGTTCTCACCGGAGCGGGAACCAGTGAATTCGTTGGAAATTCCCTTTTCCAGGTTTTGAATAAGAAGTATAATTATAAGGTAAAATCTTATGGCACTACGGATATTGTCCCTGCGCCGGAGAACTTCCTTTCCCGCACCAAACCTACCCTGCTGGTGAGCTTCGGCCGTTCCGGCAATTCTCCTGAATCCCTGGGAGCTGTGGAGGCAGCAGAAGCGGTATGCCAGAACCTGTATCATCTGTTCGTTACCTGTAACCATGAGGGCACGCTTTCCAGGCTGGCAGACAGCCGTGAAAACTGCTTTGCCCTGAACCTGACGCCGGAAACCCATGACCAGTCCTTTGCCATGACCTCCAGTTTTTCCAATATGTATATGGCAACTTATCTGGCTTTCAATCTGGTCAGGCTTAAAGAGCTGACCGCTGAAATCGAGAAGATTTGCGGGGCTGTCCAGAATTTTGTGGACAACCAGTACGGCTTTGCGGCAAAGATTGTGGATGAATTTAAATTTGAACGTATCGTTTATCTTGGGAATATTGCTTTAAAGGGTGTTTCTCAGGAATCTGCCCTGAAGATGCTGGAGCTGACTGCAGGCCGGGTATCCACCATGTACGATTCACCCTTAGGTTTCCGCCACGGCCCCAAATCCATCATTAATGATACGACGCTGACCGTTGTTTACCTGAGTGACGACGCTTATATGAGACAGTATGAAATCGATTTGATTAAGGAAATGGGCCCTCAGAGAAAGAAGAACCGTATTGCCGTGGTAATGAATACCCCCTGCGAAGGGCTTGACGGCCTCTGCGATTATCAGTTGGTTATGGACTGCGGACAGGCTGTGGAGAACGTATTGCTGGGCTTTGAATTTATTACCTTTGCACAGACGCTGGCAGTATTAAAATCTCTTTCCCTTGGCATCACTCCGGACAATCCCTGTCCCACAGGAGAGGTCAACCGGGTAGTTAAGGGCGTAACTTTATATCCATATAAATTGCAATAGGAGGATGAAACAGATGGTAGGAATTTTAGTTACCGGACACGGACATTTTGCGACTGGACTGGGCTCCAGCTTAAAATTAATCACGGGAATTACTGAGAATGTTGCTTTGGTGGATTTTGAAGCGGAGCATTCCACAGATACGTTGACGGAGAATATCAATAAAGCCCTGGATACCTTGAAGAATTGCGAAGGCATTCTCGTTTTATCCGATTTGGCAGGAGGCTCACCCTTCAAATGTGCGGTAGAATGTAAGTTTGCCCGCCCTCAGCAGAAGATTGAGGTGATTGCAGGCACCAATCTGCCCATGCTGGTGGAGGGGGGCATGATGATGGCGGCTTTCGACGACCCTCTGGAGATGTCAGATTCCTTAATTCCCACAGGAAAAGATTATATCGTTCGGTTTGAGCTGGAAAAACATGAGGATAATGCTGAAGAGGATGGAATTTAAAGCAGGGCAGCGCTTCAGAACGGAGGTTGAGCATTAAATGAATATTAACTGGGAGGTAGTCGTCTGGACCTGTATCACTCTGGCGGTGATTATGGGTATATTTGCACTGATATTGAGTGTTATTTCTTCAAAAAATATGCGCCGCCGCCGGGAAGAGATGAGAAAAATTTATACCGGGCTGGCCGTCGGAAGCCAGGTTCTCTTTGCCGGAGGCATCTACGGCAGGGTGGTCGGCATTGAAGAAGAAACGGTGAATGTGGAAGTGGCAAAGAATACGGTAATCAAGATTGACCGTTATGCTATTCAGGCCATTACCAATTTGGAAGAAGACGAGAAGTGATTGAAAAGGGCTGGTACAGGCTGTTTGAAGCTGTACCGGCCCTTTTTGCCGTTTAAAAGGCCGTTCGGTTGTTCCACTTTGGATAAATGCCTAAATCTGGTTAAACATCTGCCGGGAATATTCGCTGGGAGCCATATGGTATTTCTGAGTAAAGGCCCTGGAAAAATAATGAATGGAGTTAAAGCCCAGCATAAGGGCAATTTCGCTGATGGTATAGCGGTTCTCACGAATCATCTGGCGGCTCTTTTCCAGCTTCAGGTCGCTGATATACTTTTTCGGCGTCTGGTTCAGATTTTCCTTAAACAGTATCTGGAGGGAGGAGCGGGACAGGGAAAAACGCTGGCAGATTTCGGCAATCGTCAGGGGCTCGCAAATAGAATCTTCTATATAGGATAAAATCTTCTCTAAAAGCTCATCCTGATAATGCTGACGGTTAAGGGCCACGGGCCGCTCTTCCTTGTGTACGATAAATTCAGACTGTAAAAGTCGGATAATCATTTCCTGCAAAAGGCACAGCATCAAACTGTTTAAATAAGGAATCTGGCTGGAGCTTTCCTGAACGAAGGACTTAATCAGGGAATATATCTTCTTGTCATAGTGGAAAATTTTATTCAGTAAAAGCTGATTTTCAATATCCTGAGCCTGCTGAATAATATTTTCCATGGAAAAAATAATCGTAACGTAGGAACAGGACTGCCCCTCTGAAATGGACTGGGTATGGAACTGTCCCGGCCCGTAAATAATTAAATCCTTTTCTCCCAAAATATATTCCGTACCTTCGATGTTGGTTCTGAGACAGCCCCGGTCAACATAAGTTAATTCATAATAATCGTGTCTTTCGCCCTGGAAAAAATAACCGGAATTGCGAATGTTGTAATAATACCCCAGGATTTCTTTAATCTGAATCCGTGGAAGAATACGATTAAAGGAAAAAGGCGTGTCCAGCTCACAGGTGTTCATGCTGAAATGGTCGGTGGTAATCAGCTTACAGGAGGCCTCACTGCTGACCGCAATGATAGCGAAGTATACTTCCGGCTTTAACTGAATCTTGCGGTGGATGGAAAAGGTCTTAAGACAGGAGGTTTCCGGAGAAAAGCCCACCACCAGAGCGGCTATGCCGCTTTGCATTTCCAGATAGACCGGACAGTTGAAATGGAACAGCCTTCGGATAGTTGTCTGAGGAGTAAGATGATTTAAACGGCTGATTAAATTCCCTGTTTCCAGGGAAATGGGTGTTTCATAAACGGAGCCGTAAGGCTGGAACTCTTTCACGGATGTCTTAACTTGCATACTGCCCTCCAAAATTTCCAAAAATATTATTTATTATAGCAGTATTAGTAAAAAATATCCATAAAATTAGTAATAATATGATGATAATTGACCAAAAATAATAAAAAAAAACTAAAACAAATAAACGAGTTATTAAAAAGTACAATGACAATGACATAAAACTATATTATAATGAAGATACTCTGAAAGGGATTATCAGAGAGAATCATAATCAAGGAGGGAAACAACATGCCTAATATTGTTTTGACAAGAATTGACAACCGTTTGGTTCATGGTCAGGTGGCGACGCAGTGGTGTGGCAGTATTGGTGCGAACCTTATTTTAGTAGCTAATGATGAAGTGGCTGGAAACACGCTTCGTCAGGGCTTGATGGATATGGCGGCTCCCAGCTATGCGTCCATGCGCTACTGGACTCTGGAGAAAACAATTTCAACCATCCACAAAGCATCGGATAAGCAGATGATTTTCATTGTATGTGAGACGCCTGCAGACGTATTGAAGCTGGTGGAAGGCGGTGTGCCAATCAAAAAAGTGAATATTGGTAATATGCACATGGCAGAAGGCAAGCGTCAGGTGGCTGGTTCAGTTGCTGTAGACGACGCAGATGTAGCTGCCTTTGCAAAACTGCGTGATTTGGGGGTAGAGCTTGAGATTAGGAGAGTTCCCTCTGAACCGGTAGAGAACATTGACAGATTGTTCAAATAATTTTACATCTTTGGAAAGGAGATTGGAACAATTATGAGTTTTAGTGCAATTCAGATTATTCTGGTATTTATCGTTTCGTTTATCGTAGCGATTGACCAGTATGATTTATTAGAATCTCTGTACCAGCCTATCGTAACCGGTGCCGTTATCGGCGCTATCCTTGGGGATTTACAGACCGGTCTTATTGTGGGAGGTACTTACCAGTTAATGACAATCGGCAACATGCCTGTAGGCGGCGCTCAGCCACCTAACGCTGTTATCGGCGGCATTATGGCTACCGTATTTGCCATTGCCAGCAACCTTGAACCGGCAGCAGCCGTAGGTCTGGCAGTGCCTTTCGCCCTTATAGGCCAGTGGATGGTTACTCTGCTGTTTACCGTCAGAGCTCCTCTGATGTCTCTGGCTGACAAATATGCACAGAATGCAGAGCCTAAAAAGATTGTACGCCTTAACTGGTTATCTATGGCAGCACTGGGTACCATATTCGGTATAATTTGTGTGGCTGGCCTTTTTGGCGGTTCAGCTCTGGGTAGGACTATAGAGCTGCTTTCAGAGGACTGGAAGTGGGTGATGAACGGTTTGGATGCAGCAGGCGGTATGATGAAATATGTAGGTTTCGCTATCCTGCTTAGAATGATGCTTTCCAATGACCTTTGGGGATTTTACTTCGCAGGCTTCGCTTTGGCGACGGTTATCGGCTATGTCGATGGTTTGGGCAGTTCTGCATTAATCTTAATCGCATTCGTTGGTATTGCAATCGCACTGTACGACTTCCAGACCCGTACAGCAATGAAATCTGCGGGAATAGGAGCAGAATCTACAGGAGGTGACGAAGATGGCATTTAATGCAACACATTACAATGATTTAACACCGGCTCAGCCGTTGGACAAAGCGACACTGAATAAAATGGTATGGCGTTCCTGCAACCTGCAGGGCTCTTTCAACTATGAAAGAAATCAGGCTAATGGATGGTTATACGCCATCTTACCCGGTTTGGAGAAAATCCATACGAACAAAGAGGATTTATCCCTTTCCATGCAGCACAACCTGGAGTTTTTCAATACCCACCCGTTTTTGGTAACCTTCGTTATGGGTATTGTTTTATCCTTAGAGCAGCAGAAGGCGGATATTAACACAATCCGTGCGGTGCGTGTTGCAGCAATGGGACCTCTGGGCGGTATCGGTGATGCTATATTCTGGTTTACTCTGGTTCCCATTACTGCCGGCATCACGGCGAACATGGCGATAGGCGGCTCCGTTTTGGGCCCTATCCTGTTTTTGGTCATCTTTAATGCAGTACAGTTTGCCGTTCGTTTCTGGTTAATGAACTGGTCATATGCACTGGGCACCAAGGCTATTGAGCTTTTGACCAGGAATGCTAAGGAATTTACCCGTGCAGCTTCTATGCTGGGGGTATTTATCGTAGGCGCATTAACCTCCAACTACGGTAATACGACCGTTAAACTGGAAGTTGCTAACGGTGAAAACCCTATCGTTTTACAGAGCATCCTGGACGGCGTTCTTCCTAAGATGATTCCTCTGTTCTTGACTTTATTACTGTTCTTCTTATTTAAGAAGAAGGGTTGGACACCTATTGCCGGTATTGGATTGCTTCTGTTAATCGGTATTGTTGGCGCTCATCCTATTATTGGACTGTTCTAGGCAGATGAGAGCGCTACTCCTTGATTTTAATGGTACTCTATTCTTTGACTCAGGCTTCCATCAGGAAGCCTGGGGCAAAATTTACAGAGAACTTTGCGGGAACGCAGATGACGAACCGGACGGCAATTTTTATTTTGGGCGCTGTAATGACGTTATTATACAGAAGATTGCGCCTTGGCTTACTCCCGAAAAAAGAGATGCCTTCTCCCGTCATAAAGAAGCTCTTTATCGACAGATATGTAAAGAGAATTCCAAACTGGTACGGTTGGCGCCAGGGGCAGAGGAACTGCTTTGGTATTTGAAGGAAAGTAAGATTCCTTTTATTCTGGCCAGCGCTTCCATAAAGGAGAATATGAATTTCTACTTTGAGCAGTTTGGACTTGGACGTTGGTTTGATAAGGACCAATGTGTTTATGACGATGGTACATTTGCCCATAAGGGGGAAATGCACCGTGAAGCTGCAAGACGGTTGGGAACCGTTGTTTCTGAATGTATTGTGGTGGAGGACAGCATAAGTGCGATTACGCATGCAAAGGAAAACGATACGGGAAGAATTGTGGGAATCGGTCCCGAAAAAGTAAAAAATGATTTGATTCGTGCCGGAGCTGATTTTTATATTCATGACTTTACCGAGTTTAGAAAAGAATGGCTTCAGGCAGAAATCCCATAAGAGTATT
This sequence comes from Lachnospiraceae bacterium, assembly GCA_050873745.1. Classification (GTDB taxonomy): domain Bacteria; phylum Bacillota; class Clostridia; order Lachnospirales; family Lachnospiraceae; genus SFDP01. The sequence continues at coordinate 6,551 of JBNMJJ010000042.1, forward strand.
ACCAATCACTTTAGTAAAGTAGAAGAGGACTCCCCATCGGAAGTCCTTTTTTGGTCTATGTCTATGTGTTGAAAGGTATGCTGTCTAATGGATAACAGCACTCATGCGATTCTATTGGCGGTCCAACGGCCGCTTGCACCGCAGGGAAGGATTAAGCCGCTTTCACGAACGGGTAAGCCTATTTCACCGGACTCAACCTTTCCTCCAAACCTTCGGCAGACAGTCTCATGAATCATATAGGTCAGCACAGCCGGCTGTAAGCCGGTGGTATAGGAGTTGACCAGATAGAAGAGAGGCTCATTTGAAAGAAGCTGAGTGGTCAGTTCAATAAAAGGATAGATGCTGTCTTCTATTTTCCAAATTTCTCCTTTAGGGCCTCTTCCGTAAGAAGGAGGGTCCATAATAATCGCATCATAGGTATTCCCCCGGCGTATTTCCCGTTCTGCAAATTTTACACAATCATCTACCAGCCATCGTACAGGGCGGTCGCTTAAGCCTGATGAAGCGGCATTTTCTTTTGCCCAGTTCACCATGCCTTTGGATGCGTCAACATGGGTGACGCTGGCTCCTGCGGCCAAAGCGGACAGGGTGGCGCCGCCGGTATAGGCGAATAGATTGAGAACTTTAACGGGCCTTTTTGCCGTTTTAATCAGTTCACTGAACCAGTCCCAGTTTGCCGCCTGTTCGGGAAATAAGCCTGTATGCTTGAAGCTGAAGGGCTTAAGGTTGAAGGTTAAGTTCTGATAACGGATAGACCATTCATCGGGAAGATGAAAGAATTCCCATTCGCCCCCGCCGGAGGCACTCCTGTGATAATGACCGTTCATTTTATTCCAGCCGGGGTTCTTCTTTGGGGTTGACCAAATGACCTGCGGGTCCGGTCTGACCAGCAGGTATTTTCCCCAGCGTTCTAATTTTTCTCCGGACGAAGTGTCCAGTACTTCGTAATCGTTCCATTGATTAGCAATCCACATAATTATACCTTATTCAAAATATTTTCCCTGGTTAAAAGCAGTAAAACCATAGGCTTTCGCAGCTTTAACAGCAGACTTGAGGGCCAGAGGCTGGTCTGGCTGTTATTTTAGTGTACAACTTTTTGTCTGGCGTGTCAAAATAAAGCGGGATGGGCATGGTAATATTTTTCCAGGCTGCCATAGGCTATCCAGACAGAAAAGTTGAATTTTCTAAGGGATTGCCGGGGCGGCAGGGGAGAGCCGGCAGGGGCAGCCCCGGCGGGAGGGCGGGAACTGTTTTTTACAATGCCAGTGTAGTACGTTTTATATAGCTCTCTTGTATAGGCGAGCCAGGGCGGATTACCCTGGGCGTTTTTTTCCATTTCCTGAACTTTATCCAGGATTGCCGGGGCGGCGTCCAGGGAAAGTTTGGTTACGCCATAGAAGCCGCTGGAGCGGTCAATAATATTATAATAATTTTCGCCGCTGTCCTCATCGGTTTGTAAAGGATAGAACTGGTTCAGGTTATATTTGGCAATCCAGTAATCCGGATGGGCAAAGGAAAGTATCAGGTACAGCAGGGTGACCGTCAGCATGTAGTATCTTACCAGAGGAAAATTTTCCTTATGGATGATGATAAGGGCGCCGACAAAGAGCAGGGCGATGACCAGCAGGGCCCAGAGTACAAATATCCTGAGAAAAGTCAGGTGGTACTCCTGAATGTAGAGAAGCATCCGGTAGGCACTGGAGGCTATCATAATATAGGTGCATCCGCAGATGAAGGTAAGAATGATTTTTAAACCTTTATTTTCCCGAAAATACTTGTTGCAGATTAGTACCAGACTAAGGTTAAGAAGGCAGACAAAAACCAACTGGAAGAAGCCTTCTCTGGCATAAGAGGAATAGGTATAGCCTTCCGGAAGGGAGCCTGCACCTCCAAAAAGAAAAACAATCTGTATCAGGCAAAACAGTCCATAGATAAAGGCCAGTATTACCGTAAAGGTAATGGCAATAATCGGTTCTCCGTTTCGTCTGCTGGGAATGGATTCTTTTAAATCGTGCTTATAAAAACGGTTTAACAGACAATAGGAGTAAAAAAAGGCGCACAAAAACAAGGCTGTGATTTTTACGGCATGATTGGTCCAGTATTCGTCCAGCTCAATGGTAAGTATTTTTCCCAGGAAATTACCGAACACGGCATCGGCGCTGCTCAGCATAAGCAGGGTAATCCACAGCAGGGGAAGGGCAATCAGCAGGCCCAAAAGGATATACTTTCCCGTTTTGGATACTTCTGTCTTTCGGGTATTCTTTTCCTGACGGTATAAGGAAAAGTCTCTAAAAGGACAGGGAAGAAAGGCAAGGCTTGAAAATACGATATTCAGGATATTTTTAAACCAGGTTCCAAGATTCCACTGCCTTGTTTGATACAGGCAAGTAAGGGCAAGGTAGAAGAACAGGCAGAAAATTCCGGCCTTATTCAGAAAAATCAGAATCCAGGAGTCGGTCATGCAGGTGGAAAAGCCTAAAAGGAGCATACTGACGGTAACAAAGGCGGCATCTTTTCCGGCGGTAAGCCCACACTTTTTCAAATAGCAGAAGAAAAATAAGCAGGTTCCGCCTACGAAAAAAGGGTAGGTAATCCCCGAGTGATTCTGGTACAGGAACAGGGTATAGAAAAAGGCGTAAATCAGGCTCCCCAGAGAAATAAAGGGAAAGAGCGGGTTCAGTTTTTGCTGCGGGCTGGGTGTTGGTGTTTTTTCAGTATTCATATATTTTCCTCCTCCACATACTCCAGGATGTCTCCAGGCTGGCAGTCCAGGGCCCGGCAGATGGCATCCAGGGTAGATAAACGTATTGCTTTTGCTTTGTTGTTTTTTAAGATGGAAAGGTTGGCCAGGGTAATATCCACTTCGCCTGCAAGCTCAGTGAGTCCCTTTTTCTTCCTGGCCATTTCCACGTCCAGATTGATTTTAATTGCCATGTTATCCTCCATGATGCTGCCTTGCAGCATCCCAAATCCATGGGGAGAATGCCCGTATTTTGGGCATTCTCCGGGCGTGAAGCTAGAACTTCTTGGCGAAACAGCTTTTGCTGTGAGCCTTTAGAAGTTCTCTTCACACTATCCTCCTTATATGGTCAGGTCATTTTCCAGTTTGTAGTGTACAGCCTTTGCGAAAACCTGTGACAGCACCTTACTGAACAGGCCTGCAATGATGAATACCAGTACTACAACTACCACTGCAGGAGTGAGGTAAAGAAAGATTCTCAGGCTGGTAACGGCAGCGATGGAAAAACTATATGTTCCCATTTTACGAAGGCTGACTACATTTTCTTCCACAAAGCAGTCGTTGGCCAGGACCGTTTTGAACATTTTTCTCAGTTCATAGATAACCAGTACGGATAGAATTCCTGCCAGAATAAAAAGGGCAGATAATTGTAGCACATTCTCTCCGAAGTAGCGGTTGTACCGTCCGTATACCTTGATAATTATGGGAACCAAAATAGTGGTGGCAATGCCGGCATAAAAAAGAAAATCCAGCATTCCCTTTGTAAAAACTGTTAGTCGGTCTTTCATTTCTTCCTCTCCTTCTTTCATTTTTCTGTCTAGCGCTTTTTTCTTATGTTTTCTATTTTGCACCTTCTATCTTGTGGGTTCTCTTTCTCCAGCCGGCTGCTCCGCAGCGCAAATCCGGTGCGGGAAAACGCTTTAATCAGCGTTTCCCTAAATTATACTTAAAATATCTAAAAGGGAAGGGGGCCTTTCCTGTGGAAAGACCTTTGGTTATTATAGCGATAATTTTATTTATGATTTTATCTGATACTTATCTGATATGCCTTGAAAGCCTCCTGTAACCTTATCTGGAATATAGCACCAGATTAAATGAAAGTCAATAAAAATTTATTGATTTTCAATAAATTTTTATTTTAAATCAATATTTGGTGTGAGGTGGAACATGGAGATGGAGAGTTTTGGGGGGATATGTGTGTGGAGATTTTTTTGCATAGGTTGCTGGGGGATGGAGAGTTTGGCTTGTGGGATGCGCAGCTCTGCTTTTCAGAACGGGATTCTATTTTTCGGCATATATAGAAAAATTATCATCATTTGCCCAAAAATAGCCTCAAATCATGAGATTTTTGGTGAAAATAGTTTACATAACTTGAAAATTTTCTATATAGAGAAAAATTTCTCAACTATGCCCAAAAATATCCATTATTTTAGGCATAGGAGGCAGATTTTTTTATATATGGAAAATGGAGGAGAGCCAAGAAGGGCAGGAGTGGCAGGCAAGACAAACAGAGTGGGAACATCAAGGAAAATAGAAGTGTCAGATAAAGAAGAGGAATGCCAGGAAAAACAGAAGCGTCAAGCAAAGCAGAGGGAGCCAGGGAAGCCAAGCAAAATAAATATAAGAACGCCAGGCAAAGCCAGAAAATCCAAGCGTACCAAGCCCGCCTAACACCCCGATCGCCCCCAAAAC
>JBNMJJ010000043.1:0-10766 GCA_050873745.1 Lachnospiraceae bacterium
GTATTATAAAGTAGTATAGGTTTGTAAAATTCTTATGTATATCGATTAAGGATTTTATTGTTTAGAGGAGAAAATGATGGATTTTATCAAAGAAAACTGGGAGTTAATTAAAGATACTTTAAAAAAGGAATATTCTTTATCTGAAATTTCCTATAGTACCTGGGTAGCTCCTTTAAAATGCCATGAAGTTAAAAACGACGTTGTTGTCATTTTAATTCCTTCTGACCAGGCCCATGCACTGAACTACATTTCTAATAAGTACAAAAGCTATTTTCAGGTAACCATTTCCGAGATGATGGACCACACCTATGAAATTTCCTTCATTTTGGAAAAAGAGGCTTCCAAAGAAATGGAAACACAGGCTAAGTCTGCCTTTAACAATAATCCTGTTTACAATATTAACTATGAGAATGCCAATTTAAATCCAAAATATAAATTTGATACCTTCGTAGTGGGCAGCAACAACAAATTTGCCCATTCCGCTTCTTTAGCGGTGGCGGAGTCTCCCGGTGAAGCCTACAATCCTCTTTATTTATATGGAGGAGCCGGGCTGGGCAAAACCCATCTTATGCACTCCATCGGCCATTTCATATTGGAGCAGAAGCCTAATACCAAGGTTTTATACGTTACCTCAGAGGCATTTACCAACGAAGTGATTGAATCCATCCGAAGCGGTAACTCCGCCGCCATGACCAAGCTGAGGGAGAAGTACAGGACCGTAGACGTGTTGATGGTAGACGACGTCCAGTTCATTATCGGCAAGGAAAGTACACAGGAAGAATTTTTCCACACCTTTAACGTACTCCATTCTGCCGGAAAGCAGATTATTCTATCCTCAGACAAGCCTCCCAAGGAGATGGAAACTCTGGAAGAGAGATTCCGTTCACGATTTGAATGGGGATTGATTGCAGATATTCAGGCCCCTGATTACGAAACCAGAATGGCCATCCTGAGGAAAAATGCAGAAAATTATGATAAACAGATAGACGACCATATTTTTCAATATATTGCCACCAATATTAAATCCAATATTCGTGAGCTGGAGGGAGCCTTCAACCGGATTATCGCCAAATCCAAAATCATGAACACTTCGGAAATTACATTGGAGCTGGCGGAAGACGCCTTAAAGGATATTATCCACCCGGACAAGCAAAGAGAGGTCACTCCCGCCCTCATTATTGATGTGGTTGCGGAGCATTTTGGCGTATCGCCGCAGGACATTACTTCAAAAAAGAGAAATTCTGAATTTGTTCTTCCCCGTCAGGTGGTAATGTACCTTTGCCGCAGTATGCTGGAAATATCCTTAAGCAATATCGGTAAAATTCTGGGTAAAAAAGACCATACTACAATTATCCACGGAATCAAGAAAATAGAGGAGGATATCCCCACCAATGAGGAGTTAAAAAACAAAATAGAAATCATAAGGAAGAAAATCAGTCCTTAAATCCACAGGCTGTTACCTCATTATCCCCGCCCTGCCAACCAGTTTTCCATTTTCATTTTCCCAGAAAAATAGTATAATGGACGGGGTTATCCACAAATCAACAGCTACTATGAATAATAAGATTAAATATTTTATTAATATATAGGTTTTCCGTTTTTTCACCCATTGTTTATTAACAGGAAGGAGTTATCCACAAATGAAATTAATTTGTTCAAAATCCCACCTTTTAGCAGGAGTACAAACCGTTTCCAAAGCAGTTCCCAGCAAAACTACCATGTCTATTCTGGAATGTATTCTTTTAAACGCTGATAATGGAATGATTACCCTAACTGCAAATGATATGGAGTTAGGAATAGAGACCGTTATTGAAGGAACCATTATAGAAAAGGGAATTATTGCGTTAGACGCTAAGATTTTTCTGGAGATTGTCCGTAAGCTCCCTGATAACGATATTACCATAGAAACAGACAGCAATCTAAAAACGACTATTACCTGTGAAAAAGCTAAATTTACCATTATCGGCAAATCAGGAGAGGATTTTTCCTGTCTTCCCCTTATTGAGAAAAAAGACCCCGTTGTCATCAGTCAGTATACTTTGAAGGAAGCGGTAAGGCAGACTATTTTTTCCATATCCGACAGTGATAATAATAAATTGATGACGGGTGAACTGTTTGAAATCAATGAAGACGAATTAAAGGTGGTTTCTCTGGACGGACACCGTATCTCTATCCGCAAGATTAATCTGAAAGACTCCTATCCCTTCATCAAAGTGGTGGTTCCCGGCAAGACCCTGAATGAAGTAAGCAAGATTTTATCCGGTGATATGGAAAAGGATGTGGATATTTATTTCAGTGAAAAGCATGTGGTCTTTGAATTTGACCAGACTACTGTGGTTTCCCGTCTGATTGAAGGGGAGTATTTTAAGATTGACCAGATGCTTTCCAATGATTATGAAACCAAGGTTAGAATCAACAAAAAAGAATTGTTAAGCTGTATCGACCGGGCTACTCTTCTGGTAAAGGAAGGAGACAAGAAGCCTATAATCATTAATATTACCGATGTAAATATGGAATTGAAAATGAATTCCACCGTAGGCAGCATGAACGAAGAAATCGATATTGACAAGAGCGGAAAGGATTTGATGATTGGATTCAATCCCAGGTTTTTAATCGATGCACTCAGGGTAATTGACGATGAAGAGATTGATATGTATCTGGTTAATCCCAAGGCTCCCTGCTTTATCCGGGATGAAGAAGGCAAGTATATCTACCTGATTTTACCGGTGAACTTTAATACAGTTTCATAATATTGCTTTATTCGTATAGATTGGAAAAAATATGGAAATTATTAAATTAAGAGAAGATTATATTAAACTGGGTCAGGCTTTGAAGGCTGCAAATCTGGTGGAAAACGGCGTAGAAGCTAAGTTTGCCATCCAGGACGGGCTGGTTTTGGTGAATGGAAAACCGGAATTTCAGCGGGGAAAGAAGTTAGTAGATGGTGATATGGTTGAATTTGAAGGAAATACCATCAAAATAGAAAAATAAACAAAAGCTATAGAAAAATTGATTTAAATAGCAGAATGAAGGTAAACATGATTATTCAGTCATTAGAGCTTTCTCATTTTCGTAACTATTCTTTTCTGAATATGGAATTTGATAAAGGTACCAATATCCTTTATGGAGACAATGCCCAGGGTAAGACGAATATACTGGAGGCTATCTACGTTTCCGCCACTACCAAATCCCATAAAAGCAGCAAAGATAAGGATATTGTTAATTTTAAAGAAGAGGAATGTCACATCAGAACCTACCTGGAGAAAGAAGGCATTCAGACCAGGGTAGATATGCACCTGAGAAAAAATAAATCCAAGGGCATTGCCATAGACGGAGTAAAAATCAAGAAGGCGGCCGAGCTTTTGGGGATTTTAAACGTTATTTTCTTTTCTCCGGAGGATTTGAGCATTATTAAAAACGGCCCTGGAGAAAGAAGAAGATTTGTGGATATGGAATTATGCCAGTTGGATAATTTCTATCTTTATAATCTCAATCATTATAACAAAATTGTGAATCAGAGAAATAAGCTGCTGAAGGATTTATATTTGAATCCTTCTTTAAAAGAGACTCTTAATATATGGGATATGCAGTTAGTTTCTTTTGGCAGTAAAATTATCGAAAGAAGAATTAAATTTATCAATCAGCTTAATGAGATTATTGGCGAGATACATAACAGCCTTTCCGGAGGAAGAGAAAACTTAAGGATTCAATACGAGCCGGAGGTAACTATTGAAGAGTATGAGAGAAAGCTCTTTGCCAATCAGGAGAGGGATATTAAGCTAAAAATGACCACAGTGGGGCCTCACCGGGATGACTTTTCTTTTTTGGTGAGCAAACTGGATGAGAATGGTGAAGAATTGGACGAAGCCATTGATATTCGTAAGTTCGGTTCCCAGGGTCAGCAGAGAACGGCGGCTCTTTCCTTAAAATTATCGGAAATCGAGCTGGTCAAGCGAATTACCAGGGATACGCCGGTTTTATTATTGGATGACGTTTTATCGGAGCTTGACAGCAGCCGACAGAACTATCTTTTAAACAGCATAGGAGATATTCAGACGATTATTACCTGTACCGGTCTGGATGAATTTATCAATAATAGATTTAAAATAAACCGGATTTACAAGGTAACCGGCGGCAGCGTCCAGCTAATGTCCGTACCTGAAGAATCAAGCTGATTTTATTTTAGTATATGTAGTTAAAAGCTGTTTATACAGCAGAATGAGAGGAAGAATATGAGTGCTGAATACGGAGCAGATCAAATACAGATATTGGAGGGCCTGGAGGCGGTCCGTAAAAGACCCGGTATGTATATCGGAAGCACCTCTATAAGAGGTCTTCATCATCTTGTATATGAAATCGTTGATAATTCTGTAGATGAAGCTCTGGCAGGATTTTGTGATACTATTGAAGTTACCATAAATGAGGATAATTCCGTTACCGTCGTGGATAACGGAAGAGGTATTCCCGTCGGCATCAATCACAAAGCGGGCATTCCTGCCGTGGAAGTGGTTTTTACCGTTCTCCATGCAGGGGGTAAATTTGGCGGCGGCGGGTATAAGGTATCGGGAGGGCTTCATGGGGTAGGCGCTTCTGTTGTGAATGCTCTGTCCGACTGGCTGGAAGTACAGATTTATCAGGATGGTAAAGTTTACAAGCAGCGTTATGAAAGAGGGAAGGTAGTCTATCCTCTTAAGGTAGTGGATGAATGTGATGCCGAAAAAACAGGAACAAGGGTGGATTTTAAGCCTGACGGAACCATTTTTGAAGAAACCGTTTATGATTTTCAAACCCTGAAGCAGAGGCTTCGGGAAATGGCTTTTTTAACCAAAGGCCTGAAAATTATCTTAAAGGATGACCGTGAAGTAGATGAAGAGGGCAATAAAAAGCCCAGGTCAAAAGTATTCCACTATGAAGGCGGAATTAAGGAATTTGTTACCTACCTGAACAGAAGTAAAACCGCTCTTTACGAAAACATCATGTACTTTGAGGGTATGCGCAACAACGTTTATGTGGAAGTGGCAATGCAGCATAATGATTCCTATACGGAGAATGTATACAGCTTCGTGAATAACATTACCACTCCCGAAGGGGGAACTCATTTAACGGGTTTTCGCAATGCCCTTACCAAAACCTTTAATGATTATGCCAGAACCAATAAGCTTCTCAAAGAAAGCGAGGCCAATCTTACCGGTGAGGATATACGGGAAGGCTTAACGGCCATTATCAGCGTGAAGATAGAAGAGCCACAGTTTGAAGGCCAGACCAAGCAGAAGCTGGGAAATTCAGAAGCAAAAGGGGCTGTGGATGGCATAGTCAGTGAGCAGCTTACCTGGTTTTTAGAGCAGAATCCCTCTATAGCAAAAATTATTCTGGAGAAGTCCATTTTGGCCCAGAGAGCAAGAGACGCAGCCAGAAAGGCAAGGGATTTAACCAGAAGAAAGACGGCCCTTGACAGTATGGCTCTTCCCGGAAAATTAGCGGATTGCTCAGACCGTAATCCTGAAAATTGTGAAATTTATATCGTAGAGGGAGATTCTGCGGGAGGAAGTGCAAAAACCGCAAGAAGCCGGGCTACTCAGGCTATTTTGCCTCTTCGCGGTAAAATTCTTAATGTGGAAAAAGCCAGACTGGACAGAATCTACGGCAACGCAGAAATAAAAGCCATGATTACCGCCTTTGGAACGGGTATTCATGAAGATTTTGATATTACCAAATTAAGGTATCACAAGATTATTATTATGACCGATGCGGACGTGGACGGCTCTCATATTGCTACCCTTCTTTTAACCTTCCTCTATCGTTTTATGCCGGAATTAATAAGACAGGGCTACGTTTATCTGGCCCAGCCTCCTTTATTTAAGCTGGAGAAGAATAAAAAAATCTGGTATGCCTACAGTGATGAAGAATTGGATGCGATTTTAAAAGAAGTGGGAAGGGACCAGAATAATAAAATTCAAAGATATAAGGGCCTTGGGGAAATGGATGCGGACCAGCTCTGGGAAACCACCATGGACCCGGAAAAGAGGGTTTTGCTGAAAGTAATGATTGATGAAGAGGCAGAATCCGAAATTGATTTAACCTTCTCTACCCTTATGGGAGACAAAGTTGAACCCAGACGGGAGTTTATTGAAGAGCATGCCAGGTTCGTGAAAAACCTGGATGTATAATCCTCAGGAGAGAAAAAAAATGGATGATAAAATTTTTGACAGTATAAAACAAGTGGACTTAAAAGAGACCATGGAGAATTCGTATATCGATTATGCCATGAGTGTCATTGCTTCACGGGCTTTGCCGGACGTAAGGGACGGATTGAAGCCGGTTCAGAGAAGAGTCCTTTATTCCATGATAGAATTGAACAACGGCCCCGACAAGCCGCATCGTAAGTGCGCCCGTATCGTAGGTGATACCATGGGTAAATACCATCCCCACGGTGACAGCTCCATTTACGGCGCTCTGGTGAATATGGCTCAGGAATGGTCAACCAGGTATCCTCTGGTAGACGGTCATGGAAATTTCGGCTCTGTGGACGGTGACGGAGCTGCGGCAATGCGTTATACAGAAGCGAGGCTTTCCAAAATTTCCATGGAAATGCTTTCGGATATTAACAAGGATACGGTAGATTTTATCCCCAACTTTGATGAAACGGAAAAAGAGCCGGTGGTATTGCCCAGCCGTTATCCCAATCTTTTAGTCAACGGTACAACCGGTATTGCCGTAGGTATGGCGACGAATATCCCTCCTCATAATTTGAAGGAGGTTGTTTCTGCTGTTACAAAAATTATCGACAATCGTATAGAAGAGGACAGGGAGACTGAGATTGACGAAATTCTTCCTCTGGTAAAAGCCCCTGATTTTCCTACAGGGGGCCTTATTCTGGGCACCCGGGGAAGTGAAGAGGCCTATCGTACAGGCCGGGGTAAGGTAAAGGTCAGGGCCATTACGAATATTGAAACCTTATCCAATGGAAAAACCCAGATTATTGTTACGGAACTGCCTTATATGGTAAATAAGGCGAAATTAATTGAGAAAATTGCAGAGCTTCACCGGGATAAGAAAATCGACGGCATTACTGCTTTGAGAGATGAGTCCAGCAGAGAAGGTATGCGGGTGGTCATTGAACTGCGAAGGGATGTGAATGCCAACGTTATTTTAAATCTTCTGTTTAAACACACCCAGTTACAGGATACTTTCGGTATTATTATGCTGGCTCTGGTAAATAATGAGCCAAAAGTATTGAATCTTCTGGATATGTTGACCTACTATATCCGCCATCAGGAGGATGTGGTTACCAGAAGAACCAAATACGACTTGAATAAGGCAGAAGAGAGAGACCATATTTTACAGGGCTTGCTGATTGCTCTGGATAATATTGATGAAGTCATTCAGATTATCCGAAGCAGTAAAAATACACAGATTGCCAAAGAACGTTTAATGGAACGCTTCGGCCTTACGGATGTTCAGTCTCAGGCCATTTGCGATATGCGGCTTCGGGCCCTCACCGGTTTGGAAAGAGAAAAACTGGAAAATGAACATAGAGAGCTGCAGATAAGAATTGCCGAATTAAAAGCAATTCTGGCAGATAAAAAGCTTCTGTTAGGCGTAATTCGTGACGAAATCACGGTAATTTCTGAAAAATTCGGTGATAATAGAAGAAGTAAAATCGGCTATGATGAATTTGACATCACTATGGAGGATTTGATTCCAAAGGGAAATTCCGTTATTGCCATGACCAGCCTGGGTTATATCAAACGAATGACCGTAGATAATTTTAAATCTCAGAACAGAGGCGGTAAGGGAATTAAAGGAATGCAGACTATTGAGGATGATTATCTGGAGGACCTTCTGATGACCAGTAATCATGATTATCTCCTCTTCTTTACTAATTTAGGCCGTGTATACCAGATGAAGGCATATGAAATTCCGGAAGCGGGAAGAACTGCCAGAGGAACGGCTATCATTAACCTGTTGCAGTTAAATCCCGGAGAAAAGATTTCCGCCATCATTCCTTTTAAGGATTATGATGAAAATAAGAACCTCTTTATGGTAACCAGAAAGGGTATCGTAAAGAAAACCTCCGTTCTGGAATACAGCCATATCCGTAAAAACGGCCTTATTGCCATTAATCTTAAAGACGATGATGAATTGATTGAAGTAAAAATTACGGATAAGGAATCGGAAATTTTACTGGTAACCAACCAGGGAATGTGCATCCGGTTCAAAGAAATGGACGTCAGAGGCACAGGAAGAATGTCCATGGGCGTTATCGGAATGAATTTAAACGATACCGACGAAATCGTGGGTATGCAACTTGTATCTCAGGGAGACTCTCTTTTGATTGTATCAGAAAACGGTATGGGAAAGAGAACCTACATCGATGAATTTACTGTTCAAAAACGGGGCGGTAAGGGTGTAAAATGTTATAAGATTACCGAGAAAACCGGTTATGTCATCGGTGTAAAAGCCGTAAATGATGAAAATGAAATTATGATGATTACCACAGAAGGAACCATTATCCAGCTCAGAATGGAAGATATATCCACCCTTGGAAGAATTACCTCAGGGGTAAAAATGATTAACCTGGACAAGGGAATGAAGGTGGCCAGAATTGCCAAAGTAAGGGAAAAGATTTCTGACGGAACCACCGAATATCAGGATATAGATGAGGCCATTGAGAATATAGAATAACTAAATCTGTTAAAAAATTGACCAATTAAAGATGTAACCAAAAACAAAAGAAAAGGAGGGCAAGTGCCGATGTACGAAATGAAAGAAGAATATTTGACAGGAATACCTCAGGTAGACGAAGAACACACGAAAATATTTGAACTGGCAGAAGAGGTATACCAACTGCTGCAGGATGAGTTCCGTTATGATAAGTATGACGACCTCATTAAACTTGTGGATGAATTGAAAAATTATACGAAATATCATTTTGAACATGAAGAAGAGTATATGGAATCCATCGATTATGGAGCTATTTTTATTCAGCGTGCCCAACATAAGGCTTTCATTCAAAAATTGAATGAATTTGCGGTTAATGAGGGAGACTCTGACCACGAAGAAAGCATAATTGAACTTTTGAATCTGATTACAGAATGGTTAATTGACCATATTCTAAAAATGGATAAGTTAATTGGACAGTAAAATATAGAGTAGGGGGCTTTTAAAGCCCCTTACTCTGTATATAAAAGAGAAAAGGAGGTTTTATGAACTGGAGCCAGTTATTATGTAAGGACAGAATCAGAAGCTATCAAAAAAGCACCGTTTCCCGTGATTTACGGACGGAGTTTGAAAAAGACTACCATCGAATCATCGGCAGCGCTTCTTTTCGCCGGTTACAGGATAAAACACAGGTTTTTCCTCTGGATAAGAGTGATTATGTAAGAACCAGGCTGACCCACTCTCTGGAGGTTTCCTCCTTTGCCAAATCTCTGGCTCAGAATGTGGGAGAAAAACTGATTCAGGAAAAAAAATCCGCTGATTTTGGAGATAAGGAAAAAGAAGATATTTCCAACATTCTCCAATGTGCCGGGCTTTTACATGATATTGGAAATCCTCCCTTCGGACATTTTGGGGAAACCACCATTCAGGACTGGTTTAAGAAAAATCTTCCCCTCTTAGAATACAAGGGAAAGAAAATTGCCTCTTATCTGGACCCTCAAATGGTACAGGATTTCTATCATTTTGAAGGAAATGCCCAGGCCCTGAGAGTAGTGACGAGGCTGCATTTTCTTGTGGATGAAAACGGAATGAATCTGACCAAGGCTTTACTTGGAACCCTGATAAAATACCCTGTTTCTTCCCTGGAGACAGATAAGAATAGCGGAAATATAAAGACGAAAAAGATGGGCTATTTTAAAGCGGATGAGAAAAATTTTGAGGAAATCCAAAAGGCAACAGGAACTTATGGAAAAAGGCATCCACTCACCTGGCTTTTAGAAGCGGCAGATGATATAGCCTATAAAACTGCGGATATTGAGGATTCGGTAGAAAAAGGAAATATTTCCTATGACCAGCTTTTGAAGGAGCTTAAGGAAAGATGTTTAAGGTCAATTCTATTGAAGTATCCTTTTTTAGAGCAGGAAGAAGCAGAAGAGAAGGCTTTGGCGTCACAGTATGGAAAATTAATCCATATTTTAGTCAGTAAATATGAAAAAGCCGTAAAAAAAGGCTATCAGAAGCCGGAAAGCTACGCAGTGCAGAATTGGGTGGTAAGTATACAGGGGAGCCTGATTTTTGCTGCCAGTGACAGCTTTATCCGAAATTATCAGGATATTATGGAAGGTACATATCCTTACGATTTATTTTACGGTACGGACGTAATGGACATTATGGGAGATTTGGGGGAAATTGCCTACCGTTATTCTTTTACCAGCAAACCCATCTATAAGCTGGAAATTGCGGCACAGACCATATTCGATTTTCTGCTGACCAAATTTATCGATGCCATTATTTATTTTGATACGGATGTTTCCCTGACAGCAGTGCAGAAGAAACTGGTTGCCCTGATTTCCAAGGATTACAGGAGAATTTATGAAAAACAGGCGGAAGGAAGGTCAGAACAGGAGAAGCTGTATCTGAGACTTCTTCTGGTAACCGACTATATTTGTGGAATGACCGACAGTTTTGCCAAAGATTTATATCAGGAATTAAATGGAATCTGTTAAAATAACATTGATTTTTCCTTTCATTGTGCTAAAATCGTTGTTGCATACAGGAAAATGTAATTTATAAGGAAAAGAGGCGATAAAGATGGTATCCTATAA
>JBNMJJ010000044.1:0-10604 GCA_050873745.1 Lachnospiraceae bacterium
CCACGAAGAAGGCTCCCGGAGCCAGTACGAAAATACCGAAGGGAACAAAAGAGCCGGGCATAATCCGTGTGCCGAAAATCTCGCCCACACCCAGAAGTTCACGAATAGCGCCGATACAGGTGAGAGCCAGGGCAAAACCAAGGCCCATTCCCACGCCGTCAAAAAGCGAAAGAATGACGGAGTTTTTGGAGGCATAGGCTTCTGCTCTTCCCAGAATAATACAGTTTACCACAATCAGAGGGATGTAGATGCCCAGCGCATCATATAAATCAGGAATAAAACCTTCCAGCAAAAGCTCCACCAGGGTTACGAAAGAAGCAATTACCACGATGAAGGCCGGAATTCTTACCTTATCGGGAATAATATTGCGCAATAAGGAAATCATCACGTTACTGAGGGCAAGAACCACCAGGGTGGTAAGCCCCATACCAAGTCCGTTCACGGCTGAAGTTGTCACAGCCAGAGTAGGACACATACCCAGCATCAGGACGAATGTGGGATTTTCCTTTAACAGACCGTTTATTAATCGTTCACCTGCTTTGTTCATTATTTCCCACCTCCTAACACATTATAGAAATAGCCAAGTCCGGTATTGGCGCCATCCACAACGGCATTGGTCGTAATGGTGGCTCCGCTGATGGCGTCAATCTGATTATCCGTAACCGCTCCTACCTTGGTATATTCAAACTGTTTTGCCTGTTTTCCGGCAAACTGAGGCTTCAATACATCCTCTGCCTGCATACCAAGACCGGGGGTTTCTGCAATGGAAAGCAGGGAAATTCCATTAACCGTTCCGTCCAGACGAATACCCATAGAGAACTGAATATCCCCGTTATAGCCTTCATGGGTGGTCACCTCAAGAACATAGCCCAAAAGCTGGCCCTGGGCGGATAATGCTTCATAAACAGCATCCACATCTCCTGAACCGCCGCCTACGGCAGTAGCGTTGCTGGCAGCATCCACCTGATTCCCGGCCTCTTCCTTAGCCACCCATTCGGCCACTTCCATCGGCTCAAAGGTAGCAGCATCCGCAAAGACCTCCTGACAGGCTTCATTTTTCTTTTTGAGTTTCTGTGCGGCAATAGGCTCCTTGGTGACCTCATAAACCACACCTAAAAGTAAACCGGCAATCATCGTAATCGCAAATAAAATTACCGCATCTTTAATCATATTTTTCATTACTTTGCCCCTCCTTTACCAAATGCCGTCGGACGGGTTACTTTTTCAATCAGAGGAACCAGCAGGTTTCCTAAAATGATGGCATAGGAAACACCTTCTGCACTGGCGCCGAACACACGGAAAATACAGGTCAGCAGTCCCAAAAGAATACCGTAGACATACTGCCCCTTTACGGTAATGGGACGGGTAACATAATCCGTAGCCATGAAGAAAGCTCCCAGCATTAAGCCGCCTCCTGCCAGATGTGCGGAAATAAAGTTCCAGTCAAAACCATGTCCTCCGAAAAGTCCCAGGAAAATCACGAAACTGACGATGTAGGTACCGGGCACCCGCAAATCAATAATGCCCAGCAGCAGTAAAATACAGGCTCCAATCAGAATGGCAATCATGGAGGTCTCACCGATTGTACCGTTGCATCTTCCGATTACCATGTTATACACGTTTACGCTCTCCCCTGCCTTCAAGGCTGCCAGAGGAGTTGCTCCCGTATAGGCATCACACTCAAAATTGGTCATAATTGAGGTGAAGGAAATCAGCAAAAAGCATCTTGCCGCCAGAGCCGGGTTCATAAAGTTCTGTCCCAGTCCGCCAAACAGCATTTTTACCACAAGGATGGCGAAAATTCCGCCCACAACGCCAATCCACCAGGGGGCGCTGACGGGTAAATTCAATGCCAGAAGCAAACCCGTCACTACGGCGGAAAAATCGCCCACGGTTGCCCTTTTCTTCGTTGCCATTTCATAAATCAATTCCGTTAATACAGTCGTCGCTACCGTAACCACAATCAGTACAGCGGCTTTTATCCCAAAATTAATCACGCCGTAAACCGTCGTGGGAAGTAAAGCAATAATCACTGCAAGCATCATGGTACTGGTCGTAATTTTAGAGCGAACATGGGGGTTCGCCGATACCTTTTTTAAATCACTCATGCTCCAGCCTCCTATTTCTTTCTTTTTCCCAGAACAATCTTACGCTGGGATTTGATATTTTGGGAAAGATGACGTTTGGCCGGGCAGACAAAGCTGCAGCAGCCGCATTCACAACATTCCATACCTTCATATTTCAAAAATGCCTCTTCATTATGCTTTTCCGCAAAGGTAGCCAGAATATTGGGCATAATCCTGGAAGGACAAACCTCCAGACATCTTCCGCAGTTGATGCAGGCAGAAGGCTCTAATTGTGAAACCTCATCCTTGGTCATGCACAGAAGCGCCGAAGCCGTTTTCGTGGTAGGCACGTCCAAATCAAAGATGGCAAAGCCCATCATAGGACCGCCGGACACGATTTTGGCCGGCTCTTTTCTGAAGCCCCCTGCCTCTTCAATCAGTTCATGATAATTGGTTCCGATTCTTACCCGGAAATTGCGGGGCTTATTGATGGCATCTCCGGTGACGGTGACGATTCTCTCCATCAGGGGCCTGCGCAGATGTACGGCATTATAAATTGCCACGATAGAATCCACATTATTTACCACGCAGCCAACATCTGCAGGCAGGCGGCTGGAATCAATCTGCCGCTTTGTGGTTGCATAAATCAGCGTTCTTTCTGCTCCCTGGGGATATTTGGTCTTTAATCCTTTTACCAGAATACGCGGTTCGTCCTTGGTCTTTTCTTTTAATAAAGCAATACAGTCTGCCTTATTGTCTTCCACTCCCAGAATACCTGTTGCGTTGGGAAAAAGAGCCAGGGAAATCTTAAGACCTTCAATCAGCTTCTCCGGTTCTTCCAGCATTCTGCGGTAATCGGAGGTAAGATAGGGTTCACACTCCGCACAGTTGGCAATCACATAATCAATCTTCTCCGGTTCCTTCACTGCCAGCTTTACATGGGTGGGGAATCCTGCACCACCCATTCCCACTACACCGGCCTCCTGAATACAGGCCAGAATTTCCTCTCTGGTCATCTCCTCCAGGGGCTTGGGGTCAGGATAGGCAACCTCCTCATACAAGCCGTCGTTTTCAATAATAATGCTGGTTACCTTATCACCGGTAACCACCCGTCTCGGCTCAATGGCCTTTACCGTACCGGAAACCGTAGCATATATCGGCGCCGATACAAAGCCTCCCGCTTCCGCAATCTTTTGCCCCGTCAGGACATGGTCCCCTTTTTTTACGATAGGAACTGCCGGAGCCCCGATATGCTGAGAAAGCGGATAAACTAAATCCCCTTTTGGCAGCACATCCTTAATGGGCTTGTCCTTGGACAGGTCCTTCCCATCATAGGGATGAATACCTCCCATAAACGTTAATTTAGCCATTTTTCATACCATACCTTTCTATCTTCTCATGACTCTTAGGTAAAACCTACTACATAAATATACTATTTTTTTACAAAAAATACTACTGGAATTTTACAATTTATGATAAAATATTAACTATGAAAACCTTTAATTACAAATTTGATAATTTACAACTGAATTATGACTTATCCGGCCTTGCTCCCCTGGAAAACCTCCTTTTTCTGGACATTGAAACCACCGGCTTTTCTCCCCGCTCCTCCTGGGTTTACCTGATTGGCATCTGTTATTACCGCGCAGGCGTGTGGAACGGCGTACAGTGGTTTGCCCAGCAAAAGGCAGAAGAAGAGCGAATCATCAAAAGTTTTTTCCAATTTGCCAAAAACTTTGAATCGCTTATTCATTTCAACGGCAATCAATTCGACCTGCCTTTTCTTACGGGACGGATAGAAGCCCTGAAGCTGGACTACTCCTTCGATGCTTTTACCGGAATAGATATTTACAAGCGCATTCTGCCCTGTAAGCGGTTTTTAGGTCTGGAAAGCTGCCAGCAAAAGGCGGTGGAGAATTTTCTGGGTCTTTCAAGGGAGGATAAATACGACGGAGGCGAACTGGTTTCTGTTTATCAGGAATATACCGAAAATCCCACAGAGAAGCTCTTAACGCCCCTTATCCTCCATAACAAAGAGGATTTACAGGGCATGCTGGAGATTGTATCCATTCTGGCCTATTCGGACCTGTTTAATTCCCCCATAAAGGTGCATAAGGTCCAGTCCAACCACTACAAGGATTACCGGGGAAGGAAAAAGCAGGAACTGCTTATCCATATGAAGCTTCCCTCCGCCGTCCCTGTTCCCCTTTCGCTTCATGCCTTTGACTGCTATTTTAAGTGCCAGGACAAGGAGGGGATTTTGCGTGTGCCGGTATACACCGAAGAATTGAAGTATTTTTATGCAGACTATAAAAATTATTATTATCTTCCCGGGGAAGATATGGCAATCCACAAGTCGGTTGCCTCCTTTGTAGATAAGACGCACCGCATTCAGGCCGGGGCCTCCACCTGCTATACCCGTAAGTTCTCCTCTTACCTGCCCCAGTGGGACTATCTCTTTGAACCCTTTTTCAAAAGAGAATATAAGTCTCCTCTTCTCTTCTTCGAGCTGACGGATGATTTTAAGACCGACCGGGAAGGCTTTTCCCGATACGCATCCCATATCCTGGCGACTATGGCCAAGGGAGAAAAGATTCTGAAAAACACCGCCAAATTACCGGAATAAAAACAGGCTGCAATGAGATTTTCAAACTCTCATTGCAGCCCTTATCTTCATTCTGTTATACGATTCCTGCAGCTATTCCGCTATATAGAAGAAGGAATTCATTCTGCCATAGCCCATAGCCTTATAGCCCATAATCTGTTCCGTACTTCCGATAAACAGAATACCACCCTTGGCCAGAGACTTCTGGAACTTGCGGAAAACATCATCCTTCGCCTCTTCCGTAAAATAAATCAATACATTACGGCATACGATTAAGTGGCAGCCTGTGGGATAAGCATCCTTCAGCAGATTCGCCTCCTTAAATTCAACTCTTGCCTTAATTTCATCGCTGATACGATAAGAAGCCCCTACCTTGGTAAAATACTTCTTCTTCATCTCTTCCGGAACTGCCGCAACGCTTTTTGCGTTGTATAGCCCCAACTTTGCCTTTTCAATAACCTGCTTATCAATATCCGTAGCATAAATTTTGATGCTGTTTAAGGGTAAATGCTTGGACAGGGCCATAACCAGAGAATAAGGTTCATCGCCGGTGGAGCAGGCTGCACTCCAGATTTTCAGGTTCTTGCCAAACGTCTTAATCAGGTGGGGAAAAACTTCCCTGTCCAGAACCTTCCACTGTTCGGGATTTCGATAAAATTCCGATACATTAATCGTCAGATAGTTGACGAAGGCTTCAAACAATGTCTTGTCTACCTTGATAGCCTTTACAAAATTCTCATAGCCTGTAATTTTATTCTTGGCAATGAGGGCATCTATCCTTCTTTTCATCTGATTTTCTTTATATGCGTTTAAATCAATCTTGGTGAGTGCGTATATCTCTTTTTTGAAATATTCGTAATCATATACTGCCATTAGTTAATAACCTCCGAAGAATTCCTTCTTTTTACTGATAAAAAAAGAGACTGTCTTGCAACAGTCTCCCTCCTATTCTTTTATTCCTGCCCTGCAATTACAGCGTCAATATCCACGGATACAACGTCTGCATCTTCTTCCGCAGCCGATTTTCCTTCCTCTGCTTCAGGAGCTAAAAGAGCTTTTATGCTTAGACTGATTTTCTTATCTGCTTCATTAAAGTCTACTACTTTAGCAGTTACTTCATCACCTGCTTTTAAAATGTCAGCCGGTTTTTCAATATGCTCTTTAGAAATCTGGGAAACGTGCAGCAAAGCATCCACACCTGCTTCTAACTCTACGAATGCGCCGAAATCGGTCATTCTGGCTACTCTGCCGGTTACTACATTGCCTACGGCATATTTGCTGGCTGCATCCTTCCATGGATTAGCATCTTCAAATTTACGGCTGAGCGCAATCTTATTGCCGGAAATCTCCTTAATCAGAACGCTGAGTGTCTCTCCCACCTTGAATACCTTTCTGGGATTCTCCACTCTTCCCCAGGACATCTCGGAAATGTGCAAAAGACCGTCTGCCCCGCCCAAGTCGATAAAGGCGCCGAAGTCGGTAACATTCTTAACGGTTCCTTCCACAATATCGCCCTCATGAATTCTTTCAAAGAGTTCTCTCTGTAATTCTGCCTTCCTGGCAGCTACAAGCTGCTTGCGGTTACCAATGTATCTTCTTCTTCTGGGATTATATTCCGTAATGACAAATTCAATTTCCTGACCGGCATACTTACTCAGGTCTTTCTCATAGGTATCGGAAACGAGGCTTGCGGGGATGAAGATTCTTACTTCGTCTACCACTACGCTTAAACCGCCGTCCAGTACCTGTGCAACCTTAGCCGTAAGCACTTCCTGATTGTTAAATGCTTCTTCAATTCTCTTATTGCCTTTTTCAGCGGCAAGTCTCTTGTAGGTAAGAAGAACCTGTCCTTCTCCGTCGTTCACCTTCAACACCTTAACTTCCATGGTGTCTCCGGGTTTGATGATTGCAGTTAAGTCCACACCGGGCTCATTGGTATATTCGCTTCTGGTAAGGACACCATCTGCTTTGTACCCGATGTTGAGAACGATTTCTTCCGGTTTCACATCAATGACTGTACCTTCTACTACCTCTCCCGCATGGATTGTTTTGAATGATTCTTCTAACATTTGTTCAAAAGTTAATTCGGACATAATTTTGAACCTCCTCAATAATATTGTTTGGGGTTGACGCCCCAGCCGTAATACCCACCAGTCCAACAGATTTAGGAAGATCTAAATGCAAGTCATCTAGTGTCTGTATAAAATGTGTGTTCTCACACTCATTCTTGCAAATTTCATATAGTTTACGAGTATTAGAACTATGTGTACCCCCTATCACAATCATGGCATCTGCCCGGGCAGCCAGTTCTTTTGCCTCTGTCTGTCGTTCCTCTGTAGCATTGCAGATAGTGTTCACAACACTAATATCATAACCTTTTTTTTCGAAAATTTCAACTAAATCTTTAAATTTATTGTAGTTAAATGTCGTTTGGGAAACAATGCAGATTTTTTCCCCCTCATTGCAGGTAAAATCAAGGGCTTCTTCCGTCTTTTCCAGCACCACAGCCGGGCGGCTGCACCAGCCTTTAATGCCCTCCACCTCCGGGTGTCCGTCGTTTCCGATAATGACAATCTGTTTCCTCTGGGCGCTTTCCTTTTCCACAATGCGGTGAATCCGCTTAACATAGGGACAGGTGGCATCCACACAGGTAAGCCCGTTCTGTTCAATGATTCCGTAAATTTCCTTGCTGACCCCGTGAGAACGGATAATCACCGTCCCTGTCTTTACCTGTTTCAGCTCGTCAATTCTCTCAATGACCTTTACTCCCTTTGCCTCCAGCTCCTTCACCACTTCCTCGTTGTGAATCAGGGGGCCGAAGGTATAAATCGGCTCATCCTTTTTTTCTTCAATCTGCCTGTATACGGCCTCCATAGCCTTTTCTACGCCAAAGCAAAAGCCAGCGCTTTTCGCCTTTATCAACTCCATATTTCTGACTGTATCCTCAACTTTCCTATTTTTATCACTCTTCTGCCATTTTCTTATTCAGCCGCAGGCAGTGCGGTTTTCCCGGATAAGTCCGGTAATCCTTTCGATGACCATCTCCACCGTCATTTCCGAAGTGTCCACAAGGACGGCATCCTCGGCCTGCCTTAAGGGGCTGATTTCCCTCTCCATATCCTGCCTGTCCCGGTTAATGATGTCCGCTTCAATCTCTTCAAGACTGCACTGCTGGCCTTTTGCCACAAGCTCATCATACCGGCGTTTTGCCCTTACCCCGCTGCTGGCGGTAAGGTAAATTTTCAGGTTTGCCCCCGGCAGAACGCAGGTACCGATGTCCCGTCCGTCCATAATCACTTCCCTGCTGGCAGCCAGCTTCTGCTGCAGGGCTACCAGCTTCTTACGCACCTGGCCGTTTACAGAGGTGGCAGAGGCCATATTCCCTACCTTTTCAGTACGGATAAAACCATTTACATTCTCTCCGTCCAGCAAAACCACCTGCTCACCCTTGTCATAGGTGATGGAAATATCCGCCCGCTGGCAATATTCTTCTATTTTTTCCTTTTCCTCAGGCCCTATTCCGCTGCGCAGAAGATATAGCGCCATAGCCCGGTACATGGCTCCCGTATCTACATAAATAAAGTTCATTCTCCTCGCTATTTCCTTTGCGATGGTGCTTTTTCCTGCCCCTGCAGGGCCATCGATAGCCACACTGTATCCCATATTTTCCTCTCATTCTGCTGCTTTGGCAGCTTTATTCCAGACTGCTTCCTGCCAGATAGCCTGTGGACCAGGCAAGCTGAATATTATAGCCCCCTGTCAGGGCATCAATATCCAGCATTTCTCCTGCCAGAAACAGTCCCGGTATAATTTTAGATTCCATGGTGGAGGGGTTCACCTCCTTCACCGCTATTCCTCCCTGGGTAATCACGGCTTCACCGAAGCCTCTGGTTCCGGTAATGGTCATCCTCCAGTTTTTGATTAGACCAACCAGCCGCTTTCTTTCCTCTCTGGTCACTTCACTTACTTTTTTGTCAGGGGAAATTTCACTTAATTCTATCATAACAGGAATGAGTTTTGAAGGGAACAGCTTATCCAATGCGTTTTTAAACTGTTTATTGTGCTTTTCCTCAAATTCTCTCAACAATCGCTTATCCAACTGCTCATCCGTCAGAGCCGGTTTTAAATCCAGAATACATTCCGCCTCTTCTCCATAGCACTTTTTAGCGTAAAAGCTGCTGGCGGAAAGAACCAGAGGGCCGCTTATGCCAAAATGGGTGAAGAGCATTTCACCAAAGCCTTCATAGATGCTTTTCTTTCCCTGTTTTACCTGTAAATTCACGTTTTTTAACGCCAGTCCCTGAAGCCTGCTTCCATAGTCCTCCTTCAATTCAAAAGGAACCAGGGATGGTTTTAAGGGGGTCACCTGATGACCATGCCTTTTCAGTGCCCGGTGCATGGTTCCGTCGGAACCGGTTACGGGATAGGAAAGCCCTCCCGTCGCCAGTATCACCCGGTCTGCCGAAAGCCGTTCACCTTTTTGTGTAACCACCCCTGCCACCGAGCCGTCCTCCCGGCAAACAATATCCTTTACCTGACAATGGAGGGTTACCTGAACGCCCAAACGGTTTAATTTATTCGTTAAAGCCTTTATCACATCGGAGGAATGGTCGGAAACCGGAAAAACTCTGTTTCCCCGCTCCACCTTAAGAGGGCAGCCCTCCTGTTCAAAAAAATCCATCACCGCCTGATTGTCAAACTGATAAAGGCTGCTGTATAAAAATTTTTTATTCGATATTATATTGGAAAAAAGAACCTCCAACTCACAGGCGTTGGTTACGTTGCACCGTCCTTTTCCCGTAATATATACTTTTTTTCCAAGTTTTTCGTTTCTTTCCAGAAGCCGTACTCTGTGCCCCTGCCGGGCGGCAGACACAGCGGCCATCATTCCGGCAGCTCCACCGCCTACAACGATTATGTTCATCTTTTCACTCCTAATAAAGTTTACGGTTCCAGACCTCTCATCAGAGAGTAATCCAGCGCCGGAGCTTTGTCAATGAAATTAATTTCATCATTCAGATATATCTGGTAATTGTTCCAGGTTTCCTCCAGCATCCCCAAATTTTCTTTTACCTTTTGGGGACATTTTAAGCACAGAGCCACCACAAGGGCGTTAATCAGGCTTAAAGGAGCCACCAGAGAATCCACGATGGAAACCATATCGCTTCTGGCAAAAAGGTTGCAGGAGGAATACAGATTCATGGGCGAATGGGGCGAATCGGTAATGGCAACGACTTTGGCATTCCTGTCATTGGCAAACTCCATTGCCTTTAAGGTTCTCATGGAATATCTGGGAAAGCTGATTCCGATAAGAAGGTCCTTCTCATCTATACGAATCATCTGTTCAAATATTTCACTTACGCTGGTGGTACGAAGGAGGGTTACATTTCCTCTAATCATATTCAGATAAAAGGACAAAAAATCCGCCAGCGGTTCACAGCTTCGGATTCCCACAATGTAGATGTTTTTTGCCTCCACAATGGAATTTACCGCCGTTTCAAAGGCTCCCGGATTAACCAGCTCAATGGTGTCATTGATTTTGTCCATATCTCCCCTGAATACTGTGGTCAGCAATTCGGACTGGGAGCTCTGTCCGTATTTCGCTCCCATCCTGGAAACCGCATTCAGCTTGTCCTTTACCCAGGCTGCCAGCTCTTGTTGAAAATCAGGATAGCCCCCAAAGCCAAGGCCAGAGGCAAAGCGCACTACCGTAGACTCACTGATTTCCAAAACATTCCCTATTTTTGCCGCCGTCATAAAAACTGCCTGATCGTAGTGCTCTTTAATAAAATCAGCAATTTTTCTATGGCTTTTGCTCATCTGGACGTATTTTTCATCAATAAGGCCGATAATATCCTGCTTAGAATCTTCCTCCATGGGAAATTCCTCCTTTTACCCTAACCTGATTTATTCTTTTCCAGCCTATGTTATAG
>JBNMJJ010000045.1:0-10589 GCA_050873745.1 Lachnospiraceae bacterium
CTTTATTATCCGTGGGTACCGGCTCCACCGTCGATACATCTCTGCCATTTGCAAAGTTCCAGATTACTTCCCCATGCTTTTTCAATACCGTCTTCAGCATATCCACATCTGCTTTCGCCAGTTCGCCAATAGTTCTGATGCCAAGAGAATTCAGCTTCTTTTCCGATGCCCTTCCTACAAAAAACAAATCCCTCACCGGCAGCGGCCACATCTTCTTCTCTATTTCTCCCGGAAATAAGGTATGCACAAGATTCGGCTTTTTAAAATCACTGGCCATCTTCGCCAGCAGTTTGTTGCTTGATACGCCTACGTTTACGGTAAAGCCCAGGTTCTGGTATATCTCATCTTTTATGGCATTAGCAGCCATCACAGGTGTCCCAAAAAGACGTTGTGTACCCGACATATCCATGAACGCCTCGTCTATGCTGTACTGCTCCACCTTATCCGAATACTTCCTCAAAATCTCCATAAACGCATTTGAGCTTTTTTCGTATAATTCATAGTTGGGCGGCACCAATACTAAATCAGGACATTTACGCAAAGCATCCACCACCGGTTCTCCTGTCTGGATATTGTATTTCCCGGCAGGGATGGATTTTGCCAAAATGATGCCATGTCTTTTGGAAATATCACCTCCCACTGCTGACGGTATGGTACGCAGGTCAGTCTTTCCCCCAAGATGCTGTACCCTGTACACCGCTTCCCAGGATAAAAAAGCACTGTTCACATCAATATGAAAAACCACATTTCCTTTCATGCTGTCACATCCTTTCCTGCTGCTTCATCTACTTCCAGTTTTTCAGAGAAATAAACAGACAAAAACATTCCGCTTTTGCCTGTTCATCCTTCGTGCTCTTTAATTGATTTGATTATATCAGAACGCCCGTTTGTCGTAAATGCTTTTCAGAACATTTGTTCTTGAAATATTTGGCAATTTTCTCTCTAATCATCATATTCAGACAAATCGTACTGCTCAATTATTCCCACTATCCGCTCTTCAAAATCCGCTTCTTTACCGTAGGGATATTGGGCATCCTGAAGATACTGCACCGCCAGAATATAGTATTTTTGTCCAATCAGCTTCTCCCAGTTAGGCGTCTGCTGCCCGGGATTTTTCCATGTAAAAAGATAATCATTGTGTGAGCGCACCGCCTCCCCCAAATCCCGATGCTGCAAAACACCATCATACCGTCTTGGAAACAGGCAGTTTTTTTCCCTGTCATCCGTCCCCTTTCCAAAACAACTTCCCTCTGCTGCCAATGCAATTACAATAGAGGGCAGGCAAATATACCTTTCCTTCCAGTCCCGGACTGCCTCCCTGGCAACTTGATGGATAAAGCGCCTTCTGTCATACATCTGCTCTGTGCCAGGAAGCGTGGCAGGCTGCTGTTTCGTTTTTGTTCTTTTCATCGTCTTTTTCTCCCTTAGAAGCGCTTCCTTCGAAGTTCTTCTCACACATCCTGCTTACCAACGGTCAGCCAATTCCGGTTCTCCCTGTACTCATAGGCCACCTGGTCCATCCGTTTTTTTACCAGATAGATTCCCAGGCCCCCGGTTTTACGCTCCTCCAAAAGCTCCGCCACATCCGGCTCCGCCTTTTCAAGGGGATTAAAGGGAATGCCATCATCCTCAAAACACAGGACCGCAGCCTTTCCTTCAGCGCTTTCTTCCAGCCGGATGCCCAGCGTTACCTCTGTTGCGCCGCTGTAATAGCAGATATTGGAAAAGATTTCATCCGCTGCCATCTGGATTTTTAAGATGGTCTGCATGGAAATCCCCCCGGCCTTCAAATAATCTTCTATAAAGGCTGCAAATTCCCGTAAGTTTTCCATGTCCGGCTTTCCGGTTTTCTCCAAAAAGCCCTTTCCCTGCCAGGTCACCGCAAGCATGGTGATGTCGTCAAACTGCTCTGCGCCTTTTTGAAATTCTGCTACGTCCTGCCATATTGCCTGCAGCAGCTCCCCCGGTGTGTTTTTCTTTTTTCTGCACGCTTCTGCCGCTTCTTTGAGCCGTTTTTCCCCATACAGTTCCTTTCCGATACTGGTAGCCTCGGTCACACCGTCGGTATACAATAGCAGGGTATCTCCCTGATGCAGCCGGATTTCCGACTGTCTGTAGCTGACCTCTTCCATCCCCGCAAGCACCAGTCCGCCCAAAAAGGGTTCATATTCGCAGCCGCCGTCCTTGCGGCAGATAAGAGGCAGACAGTGTCCTGCATTCACAAATTCCACCTCTCCGGTGGAAAGCGTCAGCACGCCCATCCATACGGTAACAAACATTTCATTCCGGTTGTTGGCGCAGAGAGTGCTGTTGATGTCCTGTGCCGCTTTGGCCAGGGCTTCTTTTGTCCCTTGTTCTGTTCCCATACTCTGCAAACGGCTCTTAATCACGTTACGGGAAACTACCATAAACAGCGCTGCGGGCACGCCCTTGCCGGACACATCCGCCATAATTAGCACCAGCCGTCCATCCTCCAGCCGGAAAAAATCATAAAAATCTCCCCCTACGCCTTTTGCCGGCGTCATGGCGGCTGCAAGGGTAAATTCTTCCCCGTTTCCGAACAGTTCCTCTGCTCTGGGCAGCATATCTGCCTGTAATTGTGAAGCCACCTGTATTTCCGAGCGGATACGTTCCTTTTCGGCGGTTACCAGAGCCAGATTTTCCACATAGTCCTGTATCTGAGCCGTCATCCTGTTGAAAGCGTTTCCCAGCTCCTCCACCTCATCTCCGGTTTCCAGCCGGATACGATAATCCAGCCTGCCCCCGTCTATCCCTGCCACTTCCTCAGCAAGGGTGCGGATGGGAGCCGTAATTTTCCTGGAAAAAAAGGTTCCTGAAAGGCAGATGAACAAAAGCACTCCCTCCATGACTGCCAGCAGAGACGTCAGCATTCCCCGTATCGTTTTGTTCTGACTTTCGGATACGCCTTTGGCAAGGGAAAGAATCCGGTTCTGGCTTTCCTTTGCCGGGGCGATGACCTCCTCCACGTCCATAACGGTCACAAAACCCCAGCCAAGGCCGGTGAGAGGTGCATAGGCCAGATAGACCTCTTTTCCATCCAGGGTGATTTTTTCCAGTCCGCTTCCGCCCTCAAGAACATTCACTGCAATACCCGCAAGAGCCCCGTTATTCCCCGTTCTTAAATCCACCGTCTCTTCTGCAACGGCGGCGGTTTCCCCTTCCGTTTTCGGTGAGACTACAACCTGTCCCTTTCGTCCAATCAAAAAGGCGTAGCCGGTCTCTCCGATGGTGGTATTTAAAACGGCTTCGTTTACCGTATCCAGATAGGAGCCCACCCCCGCTACTGCTACCAGCTCCCCCTGTAAAAATACAGGCTCGGCGCACACAATGCAGTTTCCACCCTCATGGATGTCACGAATAACGTCTGAGTACACAATCTGGCCCTCTTCTGCCGCTGCCGCTCTTTGATACCACTGCCGATTCGCCGCTTCGTAATAGTCCGGAAGGTCTGTTTCCCCGGAAAATTTACTGCCTGCAATGTAATCTGCCTGTATCAGCCAGCCGCTTTTCGTTGCAAGATAAGCAGAGGAAACCATGTCATTATTGGCATTATACTGAACCAGCATATCCTGCAGGTTGCCCAGCTTCAAAATCTCTTCCGTAAGCGGCGGAACAGAAAACGGCTCTGCCAACCCTTGGACAAGTTTTTCTGACCACAGAAGCTGTGAAGCAAGCTGGCTGTTTTCCCTTACCGGAAGCGGTACCTCCCTGTCCGGGTACTGTTCCGGATTTTCATAGATATGCTGCGCCTGTGCAGCTATACCATGAACGTAGGCTGCCACTGCATTAAATTTTTCTTCTATGTAACCGGCACGCTCCTCTGCCACCGTCTGTAGGTTCTGCGCCGCAAGATTCTCCAGTGCCTGCTCTGCATCCTCTGCGGCTGTCTGCCCCAGTCTGCGGCTGCTGTCTGTGGAAAGCCGCTTCATGGAATACAGCCCCCACAGGCTTACCAGACCGGATAAAAAGATGGACAGCATTACCATACCAAGGAGCAGAACCGTAATCTTACTGCGAATAGAATATTTACGTTTCATTACTTTCCTGCTTTGAGAATGTCTACATATCTGACTACACTGTATTGAATTTTATAAGCGTCCCACAGCCACCTAAGCAGGCGCATTGTTTCGCTCCTTAACTCATCGGCGTTATTTCCGTGTACCTGTATCGTACCGATATTGGGGTCGTAAAAATATAAGGTAGTCTCATTCAGCCGATAAGCAGCAACTCTGTGTCCGCCTTCTTCCAGCACAAGCCGGATAAACATAAGGTTTTCTCCTCCCAGCAATGCTTTTGCCAATTCATCCACCGGATTGATAGTAGTGTCCTTAGCTTTAAGGGTTCCCGCCTTTGCCGTACCAAGTTCAAACAATATCCTATCGTCTGCAAGCGTATGGATTGCTTTCAGCACCCCGTTTAAACCGTTCTTTCTCTCTGCATAGGCAAGGAAATTGTCTGCAATCTGCTTATAATACCCAAGGGCTGCTTTGTCACCATCTGCTATCTGGCCGAAATCATTCCTCCATCCATCATCACCTGTAATAATAAGCCTGAGCCACTCCAGACTCAGCATATAGCAGATGCCGCCTTCAATTCCCTTGGCAAATTCCTCCCTCTGTCCTTGTACTTGTACATCGTTCATTTCCTTTAAAAGGGTTGTTATCAGTTTTCCCTGGGGCGCCTTCTGCACATTCATCCATCCGTCTGCTTCAAAGGTTTTCATATCCATCATATCCTTATCTCCTTTTGTTTTTTAATATAATTTACCAGTTTCTTAAATTCTTCCGTAACCACATAATCCTCCAGCCACATTTCCACCTCCCCTGCATTGTGCAGCACCATATACTCTCTGTCGCTGCACAAAGGCTTTAGACCGGTGAAAAAATATCCCAGTTCCGTCAGCCTGCGGTATGCCCACAGGGCATTTTTGTCATTGATATTTAAAAAGACATTTGCTGTCTGCATTCCTGCAAGGGGATACCGGCTGTGCAGCTCTGCCATTCGCTTTGGCAGGTCCTGTCCTACTCTGTAGATACGAATTTCCAGGCTGCACTGAAAGGTATCCTGCTTCCATTCCATATCACTTACCGCCGGATTCCTTCTTTGTTTCTCCTGCTTCTCCTCCGCCACCCGGTACGCCACGCCCAGGCTGTCGTAAATTTCCTGACAAAACTGCGTATGCTCCGGCGGCAGGTAAAGCGTTCCCGCAGCTTTTTTCCCAAGAGCCATAATCTGAATGCCCTGAGAATGCTTTTTATTCCGGTCCCGACGGTAGGAATGGGTAATCCTTCCCATATGAAATACATTCAATACCAATCCTGTCGCCCGCAGCCCCAGCCGGTACAAAAGCCGCTGAGTAGTGTCATGAAACAACACCGGTAGGCAGTATGCCGCCGAGTAACG
This sequence comes from Lachnospiraceae bacterium, assembly GCA_050873745.1. Classification (GTDB taxonomy): domain Bacteria; phylum Bacillota; class Clostridia; order Lachnospirales; family Lachnospiraceae; genus SFDP01. The sequence goes on from JBNMJJ010000045.1 coordinate 5,425, forward strand.
GCGGGAGGTCAATATTTCCATTCCATATTCAAAAAAGGGCATGGCAAGTCCGTATCCACGGTACTTTTTCAAAAAAATCTGAGATGCAATTTCACACATGCTCTCCTTGGGAGCAAACTGCTTTAAAATCATCATCCCTGCAATTTCTCCGGATGCTGCTTCTTTAGCCTGTATTCCGGTTTGCCAGGAAGGAACAATCTCCGCCACCAGAAAGGTAATATGTCCGCAGTCCGACTCCTTTTTTATCTGCTCCGGCAAATAGAAATTTCTTTTAAAATAGGTATTTCCATATTCATCCCGGATGCAGGCTATCATACCGGATTCATCCCCCGGACGGTACTGCCGCAGGCGGACGCTAAGGCTTTTTCCTTCCTGGTTTTTCAGTATTAACGGCTTTTTACTGCCGTTTTCTGCCGCCCCGCTCATTGAATATTCAGGATGGTATCGAATCCTGTAATTTTAAATACCTCTCTGATTTCCTCATTGGCCCCGGTAATTACCATGGTCCCCTCCGCCGCTTTCATCCTCTTGCCCGCAGACAAAAGCACACGCAGCCCTGCGGAGGACACATATTCCAGATTTTCCATGTCAACCTGTAAATGCAGGACGCCCCCCAGCTCTCCTTCTACTATTTCCTGAAGCTCTGGAGCAGTGGTCGTTTCCAGTCTGCCTGAAAGCGCCAAGGTCAGGTTTTCTCCCTCTCTTTTTTCTGCTATTTTCATTTTCCCTCCATTCCGCCGCTTCTGCAGCATTTTTATTGATATGAGCAGTAAATCAAAGTCCTAGTCTTTGGCAAAACCCTGACAACTGCCGGGAAAGCAGGGGCATTACACCCCCGTTTCCTCCTCCCAGGCAGGCTTTCTGGGAAAGCCCACATGATAGGTCACCTTTTCCATAGTCAGTTCATGCTCCCCAATCAGGTATCTGCCGATGGCGGTGTCCTTTCCGATAATGATTCCCCGGGGGTAGTCATTCAGGCAGCGGTTTAGCAGCCTCGCCTGTGCCTCTCTGGACTCCTCTGACAGAGGGTTGTTGGGATTGACGCTTCCCACGGGCACCAGCTTGATATATTTTATCTCTGTAAGTACCTGCTTCTTATCGCGGTTCGTCATTTACTGTGCCTCTCTTCCCAAAATTATTTTTTTGCCGCTGGTTTTTCGGGAAGGGCTGCAGGTTCCGGCGCCACACCGGAAATGGCGTCATTATATTCCGCTTTTTTCTGAAACAACTCTGTTTCTATCTGCTGCACATTGCGCTGCCCGTCCACTGCTGCCTTCTGCGCCATGACCAGTCCGCTGTACTGGGATTCTCTTTCGCCGTATTCGGTAATCTTTCCTTCTGCATCCACTGCCTTTAAGCCAAATACGGGGGAAATTCCCTCCTGTGCAGCGTTGCTGCCGGCAATCATCTTCACATTTTCTACTGCACGGTTTTGGAAGGAAGTCCAGGACTGCTCCACCTCATCCAGAGTTTCCTGATATGCCTGTATTTTCTTTTCGTTTTCTTCCTTCTGGGCCTTTAATTTGTTGCGCTCCTCCTCTGTTTTTGCTGCCTGAATCTGCTTGTCCAGATTGTCAATACGGTTAATGAGAGTATTCATCTTTCCCCTGTACTCGCTGTACTGAACCTCTCCCACGCTCTTAAGCTGGCGAATACCATTGTCAAGACCGTCCTGTGCTGCAGACATTCTGGTTTCAATCTGACGAATCTGATAACGTAAAGCCTTCAGCCGTTCCGCCCTGATTCGCGCCTGTTCGGACAGATTCTGTCCGTTGCCGTCCTTTAAGGTGGAGCCCACAAGGGACGGGGCAACGTTTGCCGCCATCATATCAAGGACTCTTGCAAGGCCTTCGGGTGTACCGTGATTAGTGGCCCGCACATCCACATGATATTTTGCCGAATTGTCACTGCTTCTGGTATTTGCCTGATGCACGCTGACGCTGCCGGATACATTTACCTTCACAATACCGAAATTGGCAGTAGCCTTTAAGGTTGCTCCCACATCAAGGGAAGATTCACTTTTTTCACTCTGTTTCACTTCCATATCAAACAGGATATTGACCTCATCTACCTGAAGGTTGGGAATCGGCACGATGGCAAGCATGGGAACTTCCACCTTCATCTCGTCCAGATTACTGGTGCCGTCCTCATTCATGGAACGTTTTTCATACTTAAACGCCACATTCCTCACGTTCCCGTTGGTATCAAAGCCTACCCGGTTAATAAAGTCTGCTGTGGAATTGGCCAGACGCAGGCTGGCGTCCGCTGCTGCCGTCAGGGGCGCTCCAATAAGCTGCTCCATGGGCAGTCCCGCAAATTGTTCTCCTATGGCCATAATTACTACCTCTCTTTCCGCCGCTTCTGCGGCATATTCTATTTTCTTAAGGAAGATGGAAAGACTGCTTTTGCTTCCTTTCCCTTCCCCAAAGCCGTTTTTTTATCCGCTCCCAAAGGGGAACTCTTTTCTCCTGCTTTTCCTGCCTGCTGCAGGCTCCGTGGTCACAGCCTGTCACGGTAATCTTTTCCACCCACAGCACCTGTCCGGGCGGCAGAAAAACTTCTGTATGATACTTTTCCCTCAGGCACTGTATTCTGATTACTTCCGGCACTGTGTCCATGTTTTCACAAAGCAGGCGGTAATTCATTTCTTCTGTCAGACCGGCAAGGTATTCCTGCTGCAGCCGTTCCGGCGGGATTTCCTTATTTTCCGAAAAAACAGGCTCCTGAACCGTTTTCTTCCTGCTGTGAAAATTATTCATAATCCTTGTCCAGCCCATAGGTAATCTCCATATCCATGATGTCCTCTTCGTATTCCATAATGCGGTTGACGATATTGGACTGCGCCATCAGGTATTTATCCCGGTCAAACTCATAGGTATCCTCCTCGAAAGCGTCCTTGCTCATCTGATACAGCCGGTCCTGTTCGGCAACCATATCGGAAATCTTTTGATGGAGCTGTTTTAAGCGGCTGATTTTTGCTTTCAGTTGTTTCACCTTCTGCATGGTATGTTTCTGCTGTTCGCTTCCCAGGTCGCCGCCAATGGCAACCGGCGTGGTATCCGTCTTCTTTGCCACCTGATTAGCACTTAGGGCATCCGTCAGCCGAAGGATTCCTTCTGTCGCCGGAATAGCGCTTATCTGGAGTTTGTAGGACACCTTGGGCAAAAAATCGCTGTCACGCTGAGAGGGGGAGCAGATACGGGCATTGATGGTCGTTTCTCCCGTTTTTTCATTGCGTATCGCCTTGATTTCCGTAGAAAAACCAATCTCCGCCTTTTCCACCCCCAGATTGGTAACCGGGACGATGGACAGAAGAGGCACCTGTACCTGCAGGTTATCCACGCTGTAGCCCTCTTCGCCTTCAGGTCGAATTTGGTCGTAAGCAATATTGATATTGTTCAGATGTATGACTTCCTCCTGCCCAATCTGCTTCGAAGTACCCATCCCCCGGATGGCTTCCACAATCTCCGAACGAAGCTGGTGATTCGACTTTGCCAGAGCATGAAGCGGAGCATAGACCAAATCGTCTATGGGGATAAAATCACTATCCATAATGGCGCCGCTCTTATTTTCCTCATCCGGCGAGGCGGTATCCTGATTTTTTTCCTTATATGGCATCCTGTTTCCTCCTGACGGTGATTAACTCAAAAACAATGCTCTTTCTTCTTCCCTTCTGCGTGTCAGTCCTGCCAGCACCTTGCCGCCGCCCTTGTTATACGCAAGCAGCTTGTCCGCCACCTCCGCCGCACTTCTTCCACTTACCAGCTTCTGAAGGCTTCCGGCTCCGCAGTTATAGCAGAAGCTGGTGAGGGCATCAAACTGGTTCTGGTTTAAGGGAAAAGTAATCAGCCCCTTGTTCACACAGTTATTGACCCCTGCCGCATACTTTGCCAAATCCTGCTTCAGCAATGCTTTGGCCTGCTCCTTCGACGAAAGGGTATCTCCCGGCTTTACCCCCGCAGTATGTCCATAGCCAATGGTCCATACCCCGGCAGGACATTTATATGCCTCCAGCCGGCAGCCTTCGAATTTTGCCACCAGCTCCACACCCCGCTCAGAGATGTTCATCTTTCCCGCCTCTGCCGCTGCAGGAGCTGGTGCCTGCGACGTCTGTGCTGCGGCAGCCTGGGGCGAAGCTGCCTGTGCCGGAGCAGATTCCGGCTGTGCAGGTTCTGCTGCCGTCACCACCGTCAGATATGCCGTACTGATGGGGCTGCAGATTGCCCTGGTTCCACTTACATTTTTATCAATTACGGCCCGGTCGCCGTTTACGGATTTCACTATCCATTGGTCATTTCTTACCCAGTCCGGCATGGACTTGCCGGTATAATATACGGCATCCTCTGTCAGAGCCACAGTATCACCGGCATTCACATTGCTTACTTCTGCATTCACCTCTTTTGCCGCATTCTGCTCCACAGGCGGCTGTACATCTCCCAACGCTGCCGCAACTGCCTGCCGGAATGTATCCATGCTGTAGCTGCACTGTATTCCTTTCCATAAATGGTCGGGGTCTCCATGACCGGAAGCAATGCCTCTGTCATGTCCTTCCTTATGGCTGATGATAACTCCGTCAGCCAAAGGCTCCAGCCCATACTGTCTGCAAAGAAAAGCAAACAGCTCTACCGCTGCGTCATAGGTGCATTTTACGACTGCCATAGCTTTTTCCCTGTCGGAGCAGGTAAAAGATGCGCCTCCGGTATAACAGATACAGGCAGGCTCGCACATTTCCACCCCGATATGGGTGTTGTTGGCATTACCTCCGCAGTGCCATGCCCTGTAATCCCAGGGCAGTGTCTGATACACCTTACCGGTATTGCCGTCAATAAAGGCATGTACACACGCTTTATTGCTTTCCGGATTATTCCACTTCTTTACAAAGATTTCCGCATTGGGCTGAGGACAGCCTACGCTGTGCAGCATCAAGCCTTTGATGCGGATTTTTTTTCCTGCCTTATAGCAGGGGTTGTTGGTTAAAATACTCTGAACCAATTCCATGTTATTTCCTCCTATCTTTTTTTATGTTCAGGATATGTTCCCTGACAGCGCAGTATTTTTTTACCGGAATGGAAATAGTCTCGCTATTATCCAATTCGACGTAACATCTTGCAAATTTTCTAATGTGGTTTACATTAACAATGAAACTTCTCTGGACTCTGTAAAAA
>JBNMJJ010000046.1:0-10566 GCA_050873745.1 Lachnospiraceae bacterium
AATTCACCACCCCTGCATGCCAGTACAGGCCCTCATTCCCGCTGGGCATCGTCTGGATAATCGTAAACAGATAAAGCAGCGTAATACTTCCATAGATATACCTGTCCGCCTTCAGGTATTTTCTGCCGATAACCCGTCCCAGATAAAAACCCCCGGCCAGAAGCAGAAGAATGGTTATCATGGTGGTCATCCCGTAATACTCTTCCCCAAAAATCCCCGGCTGCAGGGAGGTCCAGAATACAGAAGCAAAAACCCCTGACCAGTTGATATAATTAAAGGCGCCGTTTCCCCAGGCCGCTTTTATCACTTCCCGAAAAGAACCTGTATTCACCCAGGCATCCCTTACACTGTCGCTGGCGGAAAAATCATCCGCACTGGGAAAGCCATAAAAACCCAGCTTAAGTACCGGAATCAGGCTGAATAAAAAGATTATCATCAGCAAAATATAGATATGACGTTCATTAATCTTTTTCACGATTTTTTTCATCTTTTCTCTCATTCTGCTGCTTCAGCAGCTTTTTATCACAAAACCCGCACCCGAATTTCTCGGGGATTACCGGGGTACAAAGCCGGACTTTATATTGTCTCCCGCCAGTGTGCTTCTATCCAGCATCATTTTATAGCAGGTATTGGGAAAATGGTAGTAGCTGTTTATTTCCCCCTCATCACAATAATAGATGATATTTCCCTTGATTTCCACCATGCCCGTCCTACCCTCATCATAATCCTGAGCTACCAGATAGTATGGCTCCGTCAGCCTCTGCTTCAAAAACACTCCGACATCCGTTACATAATTATCAATATAGGGGCTGAAACAAAGAAACATACAAAATACAATGGTCCCGGTCACGATACTGTGAAGACCTTTTTTCTCAGCGTCAAGCCAGCTTGCCATAGCCACTATGGGAATCACCAGCAAAAAAGCCAGTCCGTAGCGGATAAAGGGAGCCATCATAAACCACATCGCAGCCGAAGCCAGCATACCTGCATAAAGAACTACCAACTCCCCACGCACAGGAATTCTTTTCACCCACTTATATACCAGATTCAGCCCACTGAGAATCAACCCCAGAATATTTCCGTATAAAAGCATTTGTGCATATCTCTCCTGACTTTCCCACCAGATGGGCAGCCACTCTCCAAAAGGCATATCAATGAGGCTGATGTCGTACAGACACCTTCCCCAGACCTTAATCTGGTAGGCATCCACCAGCAGATATTCCAAAGGCACCTTCCAGTCCACATTAAACAGGTCTATCGCCTCAAAGGGATAAATCAGCCAGCCCGACAACAGGACGTTGCGAATCAGGTAGGGAGCCAGAGTAATCACTCCCAGGCCCATATAGATGGCAATATCCCGCCATTTTTTCTCTTTTAACAAAAACCAGGCCGGATAAATCACCACCAACGCCATGGAAATCGCCGACAGTTTCATCGTTCCCAAAAATACCGCAAATACGGAAAGCAGGGCATATACCGAATAATGGGCTTTTTTCTCCATCCCTCTTAACCATGCCGTAATCATATAGATGGATAAAAACATGGTGGGATAGTCCGTAGCCGGAGACATACTTCCGGTTATGTTCACCAAAGCATAAAACAGGATACAAACGCAGCCCGCATCCTCCATGTGTCCCCTGTGCTCCTTAAAGCCCTTTAGCCGGTGCAGGGCATACAGGCACAACACCACTTCCACAAAACCGGTAGTAGTATGCAATGACCAGGGTAAAAGCCAGCCTAAGCTCATGATTGCCGCAAAGGCAAGATAAAGGCTGTTGTAGCCATAATGAAGCTGCAAATTCGCCATCCCCCTAATCAGCCCATATTCCTCATAAAGCCGGATATTCTGTGCATGATAGATATTGGTATCCGTATGGAAGGTTCCTCTGGAGGTAAAAAAAGCAATCAGCAAAATGAAGCAGAAGAAGAAAAAGCCCTCCCAGGAAAAGCATAATTTTTTTCCTTTTATCAAAAGCTCTTTTATCTCTTTCCGATTTCCATAGCCTATAATGGCCGCCGCTGCCAAAAGTCCAAGGTGGGCAATCATCCCCACTTTATAGAGGATACTGAAAAACCCGGCATACAGAGTAATGGCCGCAATCCCCGCTACTACATAGTCAACGGGCTGAAAGGACCAGCTTCTTCCCAAAACTCCTGCCAGAGCCTTCTTTAGCCCCATACCGATAATCAGGCACAGCGCAAAATAATATATCCAGCTAATAATTACTACTACCATATTTTTCCTTCCTCATCAATGCAGTTCCACCCTGGCCAGAGCTGTTTCATGGCCTCTGGCTTATACCAGTCTACCCCGTTTTTTTGTTTCAGAGGTCGGATGGCAATCCGTTCCGGATTGGGATTCAGCCTGGCCCCCCAGAAACTGAAGGTGCTGTTGGCACAGATATGGTGTCTGCAGCGGCTCATTAAAGACATATCGTAAAAGCTGTCTTTTCCATGATTAATGTCTACGATAGTATAATTGCCGCTTTGTCCCGCCGTCTTTTCCATAAACGCCAGTCCATACTCCGGTTCATCGGAAAACACATAAAAATGGGCTCCTTCTACCCGCTCCTTGATGTATTCTATGGCTTTTATATAATAGGCTGGAGTACAAATCCCGCCGAACATCCGCTGATTCTCGGGAATGAGGTAATCTCCCCTCCGCAGGTGAATGCTGACCCCATTGCTTCCGTCTATCCTCTTTTCCATTTCCCTGTTCATGGGATTGTCTGATTCAGGAAAAGACAGCTTTTGCCTTAAAACCGGAAGAATATCTCTATAATAAGCCTCGCAGGCCCAGTACCCGGTTAAGACACGATTCTCCAGCTTAAAGATTCCCTCATCATACATCTGATGCTCCAGATAACGTTTGTCCTCTGTCAAATGAAGCCTTCTGGAAACCTTTGCAAAGAGGCCGTTTTTCCCCAGAATATCCTGTTTTTCCTCTGCTGTACAGACCTCATAGATAACCGCCGGAAAATAATCCAGCTCCAAACTTCTTTTCGTGGTTTTCTGCTCTCCTGCCATGCTGTCCGAAGCCGCTTTTTCTACCGTTTCCTCCTTTGCCGCAAACCAACTGGTGTCCAGCTTTACTTCTTTTCCCAAAGCCCTGAACTTCTCATACAGGGCATACTGCTGGAGCTGATTGCCCAGCCCCCCATTCATCTCAATGATAATCATGGCTTATCTCTCTACCGTTTTATATTTTTGATTCCTGCTGTTGGGCCGCTCAGGAATAGTCATACTTAATTTTCCAGCCTTAATCAAAGGGCTGATATATCGTTTCCCAAAACTTTTAACATCTTTATAGCCCATATACTCTGTAATTTCTTTTTTGCTTCTGGGCATTCTGCAAAATTGAAGAATTTTTTCTTCAGATATATTGGATGTCACCTTCTTTAACTTAGGGCTTATCTTGGGTGTTTTTTTATTTTCCGGAATTATTACTTGGGTGTATATATTATTTACTTGGGTGTTTACTCTGTATTCTTGGGTTTCTCCAACAACATCTTGGGGTCTTATTCCCATATCTTGGGTGTAAATCAGTTCACCTTCCCAGCCCACCTGTCCTATTTCATTCCGTTGGTTGCGATAAAATATTACTGCAAAACCATCTGTCTGATTTTCAAATTTAACCTTGCAGCCAGCCTCGATACAAGCAATCTTAATTCTCTTTAATCCGGTGGCAAAACTTTCCATATCTTTAGAATAGTACAATGTCCTTGTAATCAACGGATTTCGGCGTACCGGCCGTTCTCTTCCGTCAATAAAGGAGTCTGGCGAATGTCCACTGGGAAAATTCCCGGGATTATATATCTCAATCCGGTCCTTAAAAATAGCTATCTCATTGCTTTGACCACTTTCAAACATTTTATGACCAAAGGAATTAGTAATAGCCTCTCGAACGGCTGTAATCGGAATCTCCGGAATTTCTTTTCTGGCAAATCCAGCGCCAATTTCCACTCTCCAGTCCATGGCATCAATGATATATTGCTCTGCTTTTTTCTTCAACTCCATAATAGAGCCCGTAAAGCGGCGAATATCGGTAAAAGTCAAACGTTCATTTGTGGCAAATTTAGCCATTTGGAGTTCATTAATTCCACAATCACAAAACACTGCAGCTCCTGCATTCAAAAGACGATTTCCCTGAGTTAATTCCAACTTATCCAACACGGTTTTCATATCCATATCTTCCAGCTCAATACGGCCTGCTTCTTTTGCCCTTCTCAAATAATCCTGAAAAGCTTTCTCATCAACGTCTTTTATTGTATATTTGGACACCTTTCTTTCCCAGGAATTATCTACTCCCTCTGTTTGTCTGAGCCTATGATTATAGGTTGCCTGATCCATCACTAAATCTTCATCAGCAACCCTGATTCTTGGCACATTATAGGCTAAATATGGCCCCCTGTTTCCTTCAAACTTTACATAAATGGTTTTTCTATCTCCAAATTCCATTATTCTGATTTCGGGATAAATTGCAGGCTTTATATGATAGCCAATAGCCTGACTTACTTTTCTCAGGGATTCGTCACTGATTTCCTGTCCTACCACCGTTCCATCGTTTTTTACTCCAAAATATAGTTCACCTTTCTGGTGTTTATTCAGTATGGCAGCAATGGAAAGTATAGCTTCTTTTAATTCACCTATGCTCTTTTTATATTCAACCTGTTCCGTCTCCGGTCCAATATTAATTAGCATTATCTTACCTCCTTACTGCTCATATTCGGGTAAATCAACCTCTTCTCAACAGCAAAAACCGCAGCCCCGGCCCCAGGCTCCACGGATAGGCTCCATAAACCTGAGGATACTGGCTAAAGCCTTCACACTCACCGGAACAGTCGTAAATCTTCCCGTGTCTTACTGATTTCAAAATGGCCTGCTCCATTCCGGCAAGCTGCTCCTCATAATCTTCAATCAGGGCTCCGACAACGGCCCCTTTCTGTACTCCATAGGCAATCATGGCCGTAGCGGAAGTGTCCTTTGGCCCTTCCATAGCCTGAAGCTGCCAGGAAAAATAACCATCCTTACGCAAATAAGGCATAACCGCTTCTACCAGGCTCCGAAAGGCCTCAGTTAATTTTCTTTTATCCGCCTCCTCGGGTAAAAACTCCAAACTGTCTGTCAACCCCAGCATCAGCCAGCCCACCGCTCTGCCCCAGCCTATAATACCCTGCTTTTCTTTTGTTACCGTGTCATAGCCATGATAGGGAAGGCCGGTTTTACCATCCATGCCATTTTCCAGAAACAACCTTAGCTGCTCTGCTGCCAGACCCATAGTTTCCTTATTCCCTGTCACTTTTCCATAACGACTTAAGAAAGGCGCCAGCATACCGATTCCATCCACATAAATATGGGTGGGGTGGTGCTTTCGATAGGGAATTATCCCCTGACTCTGCTCTTGGTAACGAAGCAGGTATTGCAGCAGGGTTTCTCCCGCCGCCAGCATATTGGCATCCTTTGACTGCTCATAAAAATAGAGCAGAGAGTAACCATTCATTACTCCATCAATATTATGGACAGGCAGGCCCTTATTAAGCCAGCTTTCGTAATATCGTTTCAGCGTCTTGGTATCGCCTGCCGCCTCCAAAGCCTGGGTAAGCATGGCATGCTGCCAGAAAAAAGGCTCCCTTCTTACCGTCGCCGCCGGCCTGATTATTCTCTTAATCAAATACTTTAGCTTTTCCTTTTTGGTGGTCTCAGGATAACAGAATAATTCTCTTTTTGCCTCGGTCAACAGGCTCTCTATCTGTTTCGTCATCTCTTCTCCTGTTCTGCAAAAGCTAGTTCAAAATCTCCTGCAGCTTCTCTCCCAGAGCAAAGGCCCTGTCAATATAGGAAGGCATTACTTCTGCCAACTGCTCCCTCAGCTCCTTCTCCTTTTCCAGCATCCAGTTAAAAGCCTCAATAAGCTGGCCTTCTTCCTCCAGGCACTGTACCGGCACTACATAGTGTTCATCTGTGCCGAATAAATCCCTGGCAATCCCTTTGGCCTTAATGGAATAACCCACCACCAGAGTAGGCACCTGACTGGAATAGGCTGCTATAGTGGCATGGGTTCTCGCACCGATAAAAAAACGGCAGCGGGCAATATACCCCTTTAACTCCTCACAGCTATGGTCACCGATGGAAATCACTCTGGCCTCCTCTTCAAAACAGCAATATAACTGGGCAATGGTCTTACGGTCATCGTTTCTTTCCCACACCACATGCGGAATGAGGGCCACGCTCATATCCGTATTATCCAGAATATATTGTACCAAAGCCTGATAATTTTTTAAAGTAATCCCCTGATTCGCCTCATTATCCACAATCATAGGGCTGATATTGATTCCTACCGTGTTTCCTTCCTGAAATCCCTCCGGCAGTGGTAAAAACCTGGGAGCCAGAGTAAAGGCTGAATCCGGATAAAGATAGAGCTTCTTCTGTACTCCTGCTTTCTCCAATGCTTCATAGGTCAGGGATTCCCTGGCAAAAACAGCCTCATACTGTGCCATATCTTTACGAATATCCTCACGCCAAAGAAGCTCAGGCTCAATGGAACAGCCAAGAAGAATCGTTTTTCCGCCGTTTCGATTAAACATACTATTGGATAAAATTAAATCCTTAATCATCATATCATAGCAATAATTATCCCCGCCGATAGAAATATTCCACTTACACCCGTTCTTTCCCAGCACATTCCGAAAACGATACCTTTGAAAGGACTCCCTGTCCTTCGTCAGCATTCTCCAGCCATAGTACAAAATGTGAGCCGCTTTATTGGCAGCAATATTTTGTTCCGGTACAATCTCACACAGGTTATTCAAAGAATATTTCCTGTCCTCCTCCACGCTGTTGGTTACCAGCCTCACCGGTCTGTCTACCAGTCTGCATATAGTATTGGCTAAAGCCTCACAGCCATGATTGCCGCTGCCTGCATGAGCATACAAAACCACCTTGTCCTGCTGTTTATTTTTACCTGTATTGCCTTCTTTGTTACCCAAATTTATGCTCCTTATTTTGTCTGCTTATATTACCTGCTATGCCTTCCAACGCCCATAGGCCAGCAGGTAGAGTTGAGGAAAATACCGATAGAACCTTACCTTCAGAGGATACCCCTTCGGCAGATAGGCGTATACTTCTTTTTTCTTACTGTTTTCCTTCACCAGCCGATGGCAGTATCTTTCCCTGTTACGGTACTTCTTTCGCTCAGCCTTTGACAATCTGGCCAGCTTTCCCACCACCAACAGAGTAGAAACCAACAGAATACTGCCCAGCTTTCCGGCAAACTGCGGATAAGCTGCCAGGAGCTTCTCACCGGCCTGCTGCCAGCAAAGAATCTGGTCCATATAGGAAGGTGTAAAGGGCTTCTCCATAGCCCCTGCCACATTAATAAAATAACGGTATCCCGTATAGTCTGTAACTACGATTTTTTCCGCCTTTAAGGACGCATCCAAAAGAAATATTAAGTCCTCACCAATGGACAGTCCCTCGGGAAAACGGATGTCTTCTACCAATTTCCTGCTGTAAAGCGCTCCCCAGCAGTGGGTATTTCCCTCCAACAGGTAGTTTTCCAGATAGGCATCCCGGGTGTATTCCACAGAAGCAGCCCCTTTGGTGACTTTCTGTTTTTCCAGGCTACTAGCCGTGCTACCAGCCGTGCTACCAGCCATGCTGCCAGCTCTGATTCCACCTTTTTTTTCGTTTTCTGCTTCCTCTCCGTCCTGCCTGAACCGTTTTTCATATCCGCAGACAACCATATCTGCCTGCTTCTCTTCCCAAAGTCCAAGAAGAACCTCCAGAAAATCCGCTCTTAGCCAGTCATCTGCATCCACAAAGGTAAGATACTCCCCCCTTGCCTTATCCATTGCCAGATTTCTGGCGGCAGATACACCTATATTAGCCCCTTCATGAAAAATGCGAATTCTCTTATCCTGCGCGGCAAGCCTTTCGCAAATCTCCAGACTCTTATCTACGGAACCATTATCCACCAGCAACAGTTCCCAATCAGAACAGCTTTGCTCCCGAATACTGGACACACAATTCTCTATATAGTTTTCTCCATTGTATACAGGAACAATAATGCTGACCATACTCTCCTCCATGATGCCGCCGGGCAAACAAGACTACCTTTAATCTTCGACACTTCCCATGAACCGGCATATCCGCTCAAACAAAGGCTTGCTCCCTTCACCAAATTTTCTGGCAAAGAGATATTCCTCCCGCATAAGCGTACAGTAATCCTCCTCCGTCAGGAAATTAGCCACACCCCTTTCATCCCACTTCACATACAAAAGAGGGGAAGGACAAATCTTCTCTTTCAACTCCGAATACATCAGTATGTTCTGGAAGAAAAACTCCTCTCCGATATTGCAGGTTTTCAGTCTCCTCATATAGGAGGGATTCTTCTTCAAATAAGTAAATACATATTCCACAGCCTTCAAAGACAGGTGACAGTATACCAGCCCCTTATAACGAAAGTGCAGTTTCCTGCGGATTCCCAACCGCTTCTGCACCTTACAGAAATAATAGTCGAAATTATTGCCGAAGCTGGTTCGCTTATTATACAGATGCAAAAAGTGATAATAAATATACCACGGTTCGATAACATGGTCTTTATCATCCTCATCCAGGTCTACACACTCCATGTATAACCTTTCCTTATCCTGATTGAAAAAAGCTAAAACCTCCTCTATGGGACGGGTGATAAAGGAATTGGAGCTGACAATATGGAAATAATAATATTGTCCTCTTTTTACCGCCTCTTCCAGCAAATACAGAATGGCGCTGATATGCCGGTAGCTCCCCCAGTTAATCCTGTATTTAGAATAGAAATAAACTCCCGGCGTCTTTTTTGCCCACTGCCAAATCTCGCTGGGAATCTCCGTCTTTTTATCCACATGAATATAGCAGTCTACTGATTTTGCATAGATTTCCACCGTTCGCTTCAACCATTCAAAATCGCCATAGGCAGTGATGATAAATGCCTGCTTTCCCATGCTTGCCTCCCTTCCACAACACCCTAACTAATCCAATCAAAAACACCCACAGCCAGCCGCCCCAGCAGGATATTGAAAGTAGTCGGCTTTTTCCAGATAAAATACAACAGCCTGTTGGCCTTTCCCGAAACCTTCACCGTTACTCCTGCCATTCCTTCCTTTGCCTTTGCCTCCTGAATTATCCTCCGGATGCGCCTTCCACAGCCTCTGGCGGGGCCTCTCAACTCATTTTTCAGAACATAAAACAGCAGAAAAATATACTCCTTCATCAGCCCCCCTTCCTCCAAAGAAATCCTTTTTTTCTCCAGCATGGCCTTCAGGGTGGAATACAGCAGGGAAACCTGCTCATAAATCCGGGGATTATATTTGTGTGCCATGGACGCATCCACAAAGCGGTAATGATAATACAGACCCTTTTCCATAATTACCACTCTTTCCGCATCCAAAATGGCCGGTATAGTGATACTCAGGTCCTCCCCCATAACCAGCCTGGGATTACAGTGCTTCACATTCTCCGTAATCAATTCCCTGGAAATCAGCTTCATACAGCGGGAATAATGAATACATCTGTTCTCTTTTCCCATCAAAAGGGGAAAAATCTCTTCCCTGACTGCTCTTTTGTCATAAATCCCCGGCTTCATAGCCTGAATCACCGGAATAGATTTATTTTCTTTTTCGATAATATAATTACTGCAAATCATTTCCCTTCCAGTGCCGGAAAGCTGTAAAACCAGCTCTTCCACCATATTCAGGTCAATCCAGTCGTCGCTGTCCACAAAGATGAAGTACTCACCTTTTGCCCTCTTCACCCCTGCCATCCAGGCCGACACCAGACCGCCATTCTTCTGATGGAGCACCTGAACCCGGCTGTCCAGCCCGGCATATTTATCACAAAGCCGTCCGCTGCCATCCTCAGAACCGTCATCCACCAGCACAATATCCAAATTGGTATAGGTCTGGTAAAGAACACTGTCCATACAGTCCTTCAAATATTTTTCTACATTATAAATCGGAATAATTACACTCACCAATGGCTTATAAACCATTTACAGCCTCCTTTTTCTCTTCCTGCTTTTCTCCCAGCATATCCTTAAGATACAGGCCAAAGAAGAAGAAAATATAATTGCGTCCCAGATAGTCAGATACAAAATGCGCTTCAAAAACAGAATATACCGTTATAGCGGTTACCACTGCCAAAAGCATATAATCCTTTTTTTGGTATCCGCACCAAATCAGCCTGCACTGGGCCAGAAAATACACCGCTCCCGGAACGATGCCATACCAGTAGAACACCTTCACAATTCCCAAATCAAAGAAATAGTTGTTTTCCGGCGTGGACCATAAATGCCAGGTATTCAGCATACCCTCGTGGTTCTGGGTATTATAATACAGGTTCAGGATTCTCTGAGACAAAAACCCGTCTATCTTTGCCAGCAGCGGATGATGAACGCTGTATTTTGCCATAAAGACGGAAAACAGCACCGCTCCCACAATTACGCCTATGCCCAGAAGATAAATCCATTTATTTTCCTGTAAAGGCTTAAGGTAGCGAAGAAGAACTATCATGGCAAGAGAACCCACCGAC
>JBNMJJ010000047.1:0-10485 GCA_050873745.1 Lachnospiraceae bacterium
ATTGTATAAACGACAATACCCTGGAGCAGGCGTGCCAAACCTTAAGGATAACCGGAGGAATAGGATATTGAATATTTTATTTACCATATGCGGAAGAGCCGGCTCTAAGGGCTTTAAAAATAAAAATTTAAAGCGGTTAAAAGAAATCCCTCTGGTGTATTATACCTTGGCAGTAATCAGCCTTTACCAGGAAAGGCACTCGGAGGATAATGTGGCAGTGGCTTTAAATACGGACAGCAGAGAATTAATCGATTTGGTGGAAAAGCAGACTTTGATTCGAGACATCCGTATCGTTGAACGAAAAAGCGAACTGGCAGGAGATACTGCCCCCAAGGCGGCGGTCATCCAGTCCACCTACCGGCAATGTGAGAAGATGGGTGAATTTGATGCTGTTGTGGATTTGGATATTACCTCTCCCCTTCGCAGGCTCTGTGATGTGGAGGCTGCGATAAATGAGTTAAGAGGGGAGAAAAACTATGACGTGGTTTTCAGTGTGGTACCCTCCCGGCGAAGCCCCTATTTTAATATGGTGGAAAAAAGGGGAGAATATTATAAAAAAATAGTTGAATCAAACTATACGGCAAGGCAGCAGGCTCCCCCCAGTTATGAACTTAATGCCAGCATTTACGCATATCATCCCGGTTTTTTGGAAAGAGAGCTGGAGAAAACCTTATTGGAATATAACTGTGGAATCGTGGTTATGCCGGACTACCTGGTGCTGGACATTGATTCCGAAGAGGACTTTGAACTGCTGTCAGAAATACTCCCCTGGTTTGAAAAGAAGGATGAAGGGCTGAAAGAGTTAATCGGGAGAAGTAAGATGTTTATTCAGTAAGCGTAATGGGAATGGGGCATGGAGTTAAAATACCTTAATGAAATAGAAAAGAAATATGGATTGCTGGACGTAAATGTTGATGGTTATCGGTTTTGGAACTATTTACGGGCAGAAGTAGGCTGGCAGTATGTAAAGAAGCAGATGGATTACGAAGTAAAGTCCACAGGAGAGCCTGCTGCCAGAAAAAGGAAAAGTATGGGAGAAATTCTCCGGCTGATTGGCCGCAGCAGATTGGGAAAAGAAAAGTGCGATTTGCTGGTTCTGAATCATCCCCGCAAAAGTTTGGTGGACTCCTTTTATGAATGTATTTATACCGATGAAATTATTCAGCAGATTGAGAACACCGTCGTTTTGGAGCAACCCTATCAGGGGATTCATTATGAACCGGTAAAAACGAAGAGACTGGTATATACGGATATTGTTGATTTTTACAGCTATATCTTATGCAGTCTGTACAGAGTTTTTCGGCCAAAAAGCTATGGGAAAAATATTCAGACCATGCTTAAGACCATAGAACAGCCGATTCGGGAATTGAATCGGGTATATGGTGTTGAAGTAAAACCGGAGGAGTTTACCGACAGCCTGAACTATGGACTGTATATGTATAAAGCGGAAAGGTATTACTATAAAAGGGTGATTGCCAAATTAAAGCCCAGGGCCATTCTGGAGGTGGTTTCCTATGACCGTAAGTGTATGGTAGTAAATGAAATTGCCGCAGAAAGAGGAATACCCACCATTGAGCTGCAGCATGGTACAATCGGGGAAGAGCATATTGCCTATAATTTTGCAGAAGGCTCCCGGGTGGAGCAGTTTCCGGAATATATTTTCCTGTTTTCCGATTATTGGAAAAGCAAAGCGAAATTTCCCATCAAGGAAGAAAACCGGCTTGCAGTGGGTTACCCGTATCTGGAGAGAATGGCCGAAAAGGCCCGTTTGCAGGCAAAGAAACCCGAAAAGAAGAATATTCTCTTCCTGTCTTCAGGCCCCATTGGGGATAAGCTGGCCCATATAGCGGTGGAACTTGGCAGGCTGTTGGATAAGGAGGAGTATCACCTTATTTTTAAACTGCATCCCAAAGAATACGCTATCTGGAAGGAAAACTACCCGGTTTTGCTGGATACGCCTGTAGAGGTAATCGACCATAACCGGAGAAATTTGTACGAATTGTATGCCATAAGCGATATTCAGGTAAGCGGCTTCAATTCCACTACGGTGTTCGAGGGGCTGTATTTTTCCCTGGAAACTTATATTTTGGATTATTGCGCATCCAGAGAGATAGATGATTTGTGCAAGTCGGGAGCGGCCGATTATTTTCGTACCGCCGGGGAACTGGCAGAAAAGATTGTCCGCAAGGAGAAGCACAGCAATCAAAAGTTAGGGAATATGCTGTGGAAAGAGAATAGTCTGGAAAATGCAGTAAGGGAAATCAATAGGATAATGGGAAAAGGCGTCGGAAAGTAACGGAGTGTGTAAAACGGATGAAAAATATTCTTATTATGGGAGCTACCCGGCAAGGCTTAAATCATGAGGTGCTGGACAAGGTACTGAAGAAAGTAAAAATAGACAGGATGATTTTGCTTCTGCATGAAAAAGAAGATGGGGAGCTGTTGGAGAAATACGGCAGATGTATCTACCGTGAGGATGCGGCAAAGGGAAAATTAGGCTGGCAGGATACGGATATGGAAAACTGCATACCGCTGGATGACGGGGTATTTGCCTATATGGCCCCCCATATTCTGGAAATTCTGAATCAGCAGAGGCGGTTTGAGGAGTATCATGCCTTCCATATCTCAGGCTCCTATGAAAGCCATTATACCATCTATATGCACAATCTGTTTTTCTGGAACAATCTGCTGGAGAGGGAGCGGATTACCCATGTGTTTTTTTCCTGCCTTCCCCACGAAGGATACGACAGTATCGTGTATTATTTGTGTAAAATGAAAAACATTCCCGTAAGAATGGTATATAATTCCACCCTGCCCAGGCGTTACTACGTTTTATCCGACTTTATGAACCCGGCGGAAAGTCTGGGAGAGGCTTATGAGAAGCTGTGTGAAAAATATCAGGGAACCGGGGAAATTCCCCTGGATGAACAGGCGGAAAAACTATACCAGAAATGGACCTCTCTGGAGCCGGCTAAAATGAAGCCATGGTATATGGAAGGAAATCCTCTGAAGCAGAGGTTTACCATACGTTTCGGCGTTACCAACGTATTTAAGGCATGGGAACAGGCGATTGGGCAAATTTATGTCAAATACGATTATAAACTGTGTCCCCGGTTTGTGGGAGAATGCGTTAAACATATTCCTGAATTGATAGGAGTAACGGTGGAAACGGTTAAGCGGCGAAGCTATGCAAGGCCGGTTTGGAAACGTACACTGGAATTAAACCGGTTTTATGAGAGCATTGCAGAGCTGCCGGTGGGGGGAGAGCGGTATATTTACTTTGCCCTCCATTATCAGCCGGAGGCGTCCTCCAATCCTCTGGGCGGCAGGGAGTATGGGGACCAGATTTTTGCCATCCACCTTCTGGCCAGAAGCATCCCGGAAGATATGCGGGTATATGTGAAGGTGCATCCGGAGCAGCTTGCCCCCTTAAGAAGCAGGGAATACTATGAGGATATAAAAAGAATAGCGAAGGTCAGATTGATTAAGACGGAATGCAGTACCTACAGCCTGATTCAGAATGCCTTTGCCGTATCTTCCCTTACCGGGACGGTATGCTGGGAGGCCCAGTTCTTTGGGATTCCCGCCATTCTCTTTGGATATTCCCATAAGAATCTGGCTCCCCTTTCCTATCCGGTGAGAACCTGGCAGGAGTGTAAGGAGGCTGTCCGCAGCATCGAAAACAAAGAAAAGAAGACGAACCACAGGGAGTTAAGAATTTTACTGAAGGCCATGTATGAGCAATCCTTTCCGGAAGAGGAAATGCAAAAGGAGCTGCCGGAAATCATGGTGGATTTAATAGGAGAAGAACCGTGAGCATATTCCAGAAGGTAGGAAGAGAATTACAGAAGCTGTTATTCGTCCTGAACAGAGAACAAAAGATGTATGGAGGCCTGGTCTTTGTCTGCAGTCTGATAGGCGCAGGATTGGAGGTTTTAGGAGTGGGCATCATTATGCCCCTGGTACAGGCATTCATGGATACGGAAAAATTGATGCAGAGCGAAATCATCCGAACCATGGCAGAATGGCTGAATATAGATGCAGCCGACTCAGGAGGGATTCTGATTATGCTGACTGTGGGGGTGATACTGGTTTTTATCCTGAAAAATCTGTACTTCATTTTCCTGTCCTGGGTGAGAATTAAATTTAGCTGCAAGGTTTCCCGGGAGCTTTCTACTGCGATGATGTCCAATTATATGAAGCGGGGTTACGAGTTTTTTCTGAATCATAATACGGCAGAGCTGTCCAGGAATATCGGAAGTGATGTTTCCGGAGTGGATACGGTTATCTATCAGTTGTTAAGAGTTTTGGTGGACAGCCTTACCATTCTTCTGATAGTTATTTATATTATGATAACCGACTGGATTATTTCAGCCGCCATGGTGGTGATGGCCCTGCTGTGCCTTGCGGTAATTTACGGCTATTTCCGGGTTAAAATGAGCGAAGCCGGAAAACACTTTAACCAATACAATAAGATTACCAGCCAGTATCTGCTGCAGGCGCTTCATGGAATCAAAGAAATTCTGGTTATGCACAGGCAGGAGTATTTTGTAAAGCATTATGAAGAAGCCAACAGAGAAAAGCAAAAAGGGGCGATTAAACAGACGGTAGGTGCGGAAAGTCCAGCCTATATCATAGAAGGGGGCTGCGTGGCAGGTCTTTTGGCGGTAGTCTGCGTCCGTCTGATGATGAACCGGCAGAGTGCAGTGGAGCTTATCCCCGCCTTGTCGGCTTTTGCCGTGGGAGCCTTTCGAATCCTTCCCTGCCTGGGAAGAATTTCCTCTGCTTTGAATACCGCCATCTATTATATGCCATCTTTGGAAAATGTATATGAAAACATGAAGAATATGGAAGAAGATGAGGAAAGCGAAAGCATTGCCCTGCCGGATAAGCGGGACGGCAGGGAGGTTGTCTTTCAGGATAAAATCTGTATGGAAAACATTTCCTGGCATTATCAAAATGCCGAAAGGGAGGTAATCCACCATCTGAATCTGGAGATTCCCAGAGGAAAATCTATTGCCTTTGTGGGACAGTCCGGAGCAGGAAAAACCACATTGGCGGACATTATTCTGGGGCTGCTGCGTCCCCAGGAAGGGCAGATTTTCATTGACGGCAGGGAGGTTGGCAGCCTGGGAGACGGGGCGGCGCAGTTGATGGGATATGTGCCCCAGACGGTTTATTTAACCGATGATACCATAAGAAATAACGTGGCCTTTGGCATCGAACGGGAGGAAATCGACGATGAAAAGGTTTGGAGGGCTCTGGAGCAGGCTCAGATTAAGGAGTTTGTGGAGGGTTTGAGTGAAGGACTGGATACCTTTGTGGGGGACCGGGGAATCCGTTTTTCCGGAGGACAGCGGCAAAGAATTGCTATAGCAAGAGCCCTGTATGAGAACCCGGCTATTATTATCTTCGATGAAGCTACCGCAGCGCTGGATAATGAAACGGAGCTGGCGGTGATGGAGTCTATCGGCTCTCTTAAGGAATATAAAACGGTGATTATTATTGCACACCGACTGACGACGATTAAGGACTGCGATGCCATTTATGAGATAAAAGAAGGAAAGGCCTGTCCCAGACGGTATGAGGATTTGGTAAAAGAAGGCCGGTCAGGACAGTCTCATTGAGTGGAAAAGGGCAGGAACTTTGATGAATTAAATAACCAAAAGAGGCAAGCTGTGCTATAATGAACCAATAATGGAATAAGAGCAGTAAAACGAGGGAGGAACCGGGATGAGATATTTGGTGGTTATACCTGCAAGGGGAGGCTCCAAAGGCATTCCCCATAAGAATATTTATCAGGTGGCAGGAAAGCCTTTACTGGAATATGCAATAGAGAGTATGCTGGGAGTGGAATACGAAGGAGATTTGGTGGTCAGCACCGATGACGAAAGAATTGCAAAAGTGGCTTCACGCTATGAAGAGGTAAAGCTGGTAGAGCGTCCTTCGGAAATCTCCGGGGATACGGCAAAAACCGAAGCAGCATTAATCCATGCTTTACAGTATATGGAAGAGAAGTATCATACCCGGTATGATGCAGTGGTAACCTTGCAGCCCACCTCGCCTTTGCGTAAAAGCGAGACGATTCAGGATTTTTTGAGGGTGTTTGAACGAGACATTGAAACCTACGATGCGCTGCTGACCCTTTCAGAGGACAGGAGCGATTTCTGGATACAGAAGCCGGACGGCAGCTTTGGAAGATTATTTCCCGATGCACCCAGAAGAAGGCAGGAAAGAAATCCCCTGTATGTGGAAAACAGTGCAATTTATGTAACCGCCAGGGACAGTCTGCTGGAAACAAATTTTGTATTGGGGCACCGGGTGAACGGGTATGTAATCGACGCCCAGGAGGCAGTTGACATAAATGAATTTTCGGATATTGCATTGGCAGAAAGCCTGTTATCAAAGAAAGGGAGGAATAGGGATGAAGACAATCAAGATTGACCAGGTAACTCTGGGAGAAGGCTGCAAAACCTTTATTATTGCGGAAGGCTGCGACAACCATATGGGAGATATGGAGGCGGCAAAGGAGATGTGCCGTCAGGCAAAGCTGGCAGGGGCAGACTGCATTAAGTTTCAGCACCATTTACCGGATGAGGAAATGTTGAAGGATGTTCCTATGTCCTCTAACTTTGACATTCCTCTGTATGATTTTTTAAAGCTTCATGCCCTGATTCTGGAGCAGCATGTGGAATTGATGAGATACTGTAAGGAAATAGGAATTTTGTATCTGTGTACTCCCTTCAGTCTGAAGGCGGCCTATGAATTAAATGAGATAGGCGTGCCCGCATTTAAAATCGGCTCTGGCGAGATGACGGATATTCCTACCCTGAAAGAGATTGCTAAACTGGGTAAGCCCATGATTGTTTCTACGGGTATGTCCACCATGGAAGAAATCAAAAGAACCTATGATGCTCTTGTGGAAACGGGAGTGGAGTTTGCCTTTACCAACTGTCTTTCCGAATATCCTCCCAAATACGAGGATGTAAACTTAAACGTTATCGGAAAGATGAAGGAGGCCTTTCCTGAAGCAATAATCGGTCATTCCGACCATACGCCGGATTTGTATACCTGCTATGCGGCAGTTGCCTTAGGCGCAAAAATTATAGAAAAACACGTTATTTTAAGCAAACAGACACCGGGACCTGACCAGACGGTTTCCATCGACTTTGAAGAGCTATACCGCCTTGTGGACGGAATCCGTAAAATCGAACTGGCCTCCGGAAGTGAGAAGAAGGTACACAGGAGTGAAAAGGACATCCGGGAATGGGCCTTTCGAAGCATAGTTTCCCTGAGGAAAATAAAGCAGGGAGAAAGGATTACTCAGGAAATGATTTGGTCCAAGAGGCCCGGTACGGGTATTCCCTCCCACAGGATGCAGGAAGTAATCGGCAAAAAAGCAAAAACAGACATCCCATGCAATACTCTGTTGAAATGGGAAGAATTGGAGTAAAGCAGGCGTTTATGAAAAAGATAATGATTATTACCGGTTCCCGGGGAGAATGGGGCTATATCAGGCCCATCATGCGGTTAATCGACCAGAGGGAGGATGTGCAGTATATTCTGGTGGTAACCAATATGCACCTTCTTCCGGCCTATGGAAGTTCCTACGAAGAGATAGAAAATGACGGCTTCACCATCCACTATAAGGTTCATATGTCCCTGGATGGCTACAGTCATATTACGCAGGCAAAATCCCTGGGAATTTTTTTGAACTCCCTGCCGGATATTATCGATAAGGAAAAACCGGATTGGATACTGCTTGCCGGGGACAGGGGAGAGCAGCTTATGGGGGCCATTGCAGGAGCCTATACCTATACTCCCGTAGCCCATATCCAGGCGGGAGAGCTGTCCGGAAACATTGACGGAATGACCAGGCACGCCATTGGCAAGCTGGTGCATCTTCATTTTGCGGCAAATCAGGATGCGGCGGACAGACTGGTGAAGCTGGGAGAAGAGGAGTTCAGAGTACACAACGTAGGGGCTCCTCAGATTGACGAAATGGTCAGCGCCCAGTTTACCCCTCTGGAAGAAATAGAGGAAAAGCTCTGTGTCAAGCTGAAAAAAGGCTATATTTTAGGGGTGATGCACCCGGTAACGGAAGAAGCGGACAAGGCTGAGGCACAGGCGGAGATTTTCGTAAAGGCATTGAATCGGTTTGAGGAACCAAAAATCATCATTCTGCCCAATAACGATGCAGGCTCAAAAGGAGTAAAGCGGGCAATCAGTGAATACCGCAAAGGCCAATACCATATGTATGCCAACCTGAAGCGGGAGGACTATCTGGGACTGTTAAAAAATTCCTGCTGTATTGTGGGAAATTCCAGTTCAGGACTTTTGGAGGCGCCCACCTTTAAGATTCCGGCGGTGAATATAGGCAGACGCCAGAATATGCGTTTCAGGGGAATCAATGTGATTGACGTTCCCTTTGATGAAAAAAAGGTTGTGGAAGCCATAGGAAAGGCCATGAGCAGGGAGTTTCATGAGTATATGAATGAGCATTGTAAAAATCCTTACGGAGACGGCCATTCTTCCGAGCGGATTTTGGATTTACTGATGAATACCAAGGTGAATCAAAAACTATTGGCGAAAAGATTAACCTATTAAGGGGGACTGCAATATGCTGGAAAAATATTGTGTATATGAGGACTATACCATAAAGGAAACGTTGGAGCAGTTTGAGAGCAGCAATGACCGGGTGGCCATAGTGGTTACCAAAACAGGCAAGGTAAGCGGGGTGGTCAGTCAGGGAGATATTCTCAGGGCCCTTTCGGCAGGGACGGACCTTTATGTTCAGATTAGCCAGATTATCCGTAGCTCCTTCCTCCATCTTTACTCCAGAGATATGGAGGAAGCCTATGCCATCTTTAAAAAGAAAAAAATCACTCTGCTTCCCGTCATCGGTAATGATAATGAGTTGAAGGAAGTAATTACGCTGGATGATATTTTTGGTTATCTGGAAAATAAGAGTAAAGGATAATTCGGATGGAGCAAAAGGCAGAAAGTATACGAAATTCCAGGCTGGAGTTTTTGCGAATCCTGGCAGGGATGCTGATTGTGGTGGGGCATGCCGCCAGTAAAGGGGGCGGTATGTTAGGCACCAGCGGTGTGAATAATATTATGGCCCATATTTTTGGGATAGGTGCCAATTTTGGTTCTAATACGCTGGCGGCCATAGGCTTTTACTTTTTAATCAGGTCAAATTTTAAAATTAAATCTTGGCTGAGAATCTGGTGCCTGACGTTGTATTACTATGTCATTGTCATTGCAGCAGGCGTGTGGATTGTGGATATAGAGATTACTGCGGATATGCTTTGGAAGCTGCTTCCAGTGGTAGGAAGACCCTACTGGTTTGTGACGGCATATTTGCTTTTCCTGCTTTTTATTCCATTTTTGAATCATTTGTTGAAGGGGATTTCGGATGGGGTGATGAAAAAACTGTTGTTGACGGCAACGGTTACCCTGACCATTATTCCTACCATCGTCAATAATGCCACTGTGCAGAACGACTTGCTGTTTTTTCTGTATTTGTATCTGCTGGAATACTGGTTATTTTACCGAAAAGAAGGCAGGGCTCTTCTTAAAAGGGTGCAGAGCAGCCGTCTCCTTCCTGTTTGGATTGGCCTGATTTTTTTCACCATGCTGCTTTGGGGAATGGTGATACAGAGGATGGGGGGGCAGGAAGTGAATCAAAGTCTGATGATGCGTTTGTCAGGAAGAGAGTCGATTCTGATGATAGCTTTAACTTTGCTGGCTTTTGCTGCTGCCTTAAAAGGCAGACCTTTTTATCACAAAGGGATAAACTGGATTTCTCAGGCCGCTCTGGGGCTGTACTTGTTCCATTGCCATCCCTATATAAAAAATGAATACATATGGAGGGTTTTTCGCTATTCAGAGTTTTATGACAGTGTTTATTTTGGACTGTATACCCTGATGCTGCCCTGTGTATTCCTGGGGATTGTCCTTATTTTGGAAATTCCTGAACGGTTCATCTTTAACTGGATAATGAAAAGAGAAAAAGTACAGAGGATACTGGCGAAAATCGATGGTTGGTTTGTGCTGGAGGATGGAGAAGTAAAAGGGGAGTGATTTGCAGAGACTTTCTCCCCCTTTACGGTAACGGTGCGCTGTGCTAGTTTATTTCCCCTTTTACCATATAGACAGGCTTTTCGTGTGAAAAAGAAAATTTATGAAAGCGAACAGCCTTGTCTTTAAAAAATTCATCTACTGCTCTCGTCTCTCCCTCAATCGTTGAATAATCATCAAACACAATCAATCCATGTGGAACGACTAAATCATAAAGACACTGCAATCCGAGTTTGCAAGGCTCATATACGTCGGTATCTATATGCAAGAGAGAAATGCGCATTTCTCCATGTTCTTTTATATACTCCGGAAGGGTCTCCATAATATTTCCCCGAACAAGCTCTACATTCGATAATTTCTTTAGCTCCAGGCTCTTATAAATATCTTCCTGTGAAACAA
>JBNMJJ010000048.1:0-10393 GCA_050873745.1 Lachnospiraceae bacterium
CCCCATGGAAACGTACATTAAAATCAGCAAAAAGCCTAAAGAAACCCAGAGCCTCCTTTTTAATCGGGGTGTTTCCTTATCCTCCAGGGCATCCCCCTGAGAAGCTATGTTTCCTTTATCCTCATTGGAAGAAGACGCTATTCCATAGCCTGCCTCCTCCACCGCTTTAATAATCTCTGCTTCCCGGGGTATGCCTTCCACGCTCAGGGTATTGGTAAGAAGGCTGACGAAGCAGCTTTCCACCCCTTCTACCCTGCTTACCGCCTTTTCCACCCGGGCACTGCAGGCGGCGCAGCTCATTCCTGTTACTTCATATTTTTTCATCTCAACCTCCACAATGCCGCCTTGCGGCATCTCAAATCCGTGGGGAGAATGCCCATTTTGGGCATTCTCCGGTGTGAGACTTAGAAGTTCTTGCGCATGCCCTTTGGGCATGATTTGCCCTCTGGCGTGAGCAATTAGAACTTCTTCTCACGCTACTTCATCAATTTTCCCAAAAGTCCTACCAGCTCCCCGATGGTCTCTTCCTTACCGGCCTGAATGTCCTCCCTTACACAGGTCTGGATATGGCTGGCAAGAAGAACCTTATTAAAGCTGTCCAGGGCTGCTTTTGCCGCTGAAACCTGGATAAGAATATCCGGGCAATACGCATTTTGCTCCACCATTTTACGAATACCCCGAATCTGCCCCTCTATACGGTTCAACCGGTTCGTCAAATCCTTGTATTCTTCCTCACTGCGTATTTTGTGCTTGCAGCATTCCGTATCCGTCATCTTCTCCATGTAAAATTTCTCCTTTTTATCAGTTTACCCATTAATGGCTGCCTGTTATTTATCTGTTCCCTTTTTTCCTGTCCAGTGTTTATTGACACTTCGATTATATACCCCCTATGGGTATATTGCAAGATAATTTTTGACTTTTGTCAGAAATAATCTTTTTGTTTTTTAGCACCGAATTTTGTCGAAGGCATAGAATAGAGGTATAGAAATAAAGAAAAAGGAGAAACCTATGCCTCCCTATCAGATTACCCCAAGGGTATTTTTAGTAGAAGCGCTTGCCAATGATCGCCCCAAGGCTATGGCCTGGGTCGTAGATGACCGAAACAATCCGAAAACCAGCGGTCTGGTAAAATTCTATCAGCCTTCCAACGGCGGCGTCCTGGTAGAAGCCGAAGTCTTCGGCCTGCCAGAAAACCGCCCCGGAATTAACTCCAGCTTTTTTGCCATGCACATTCATAATGCAGAAGACTGCAGCAAGGTAATGTCCCACGGCAACGGAAATAGCAATGCCTCTTCCACCTCCGCCGCAGTCGGCATGATGCCTGTAGGCAACAACAATATGGTATCGGTCAACAATAATATGGTGTCTGCCAACAACATGGTATCCGCCAACAATATGGGGCCCGCCAACGGTATGAACAACATGATGGGCCACTTCAATCCTGGCGGAATGAGCCATCCCTTCCATGCAGGCGATTTTCCTCCCCTGCTGTCCAATCAGGGCTATGCCTGGATGGCCTTTTTTGACCGCCGCTTTACCATCGATGAAATTATCGGCAAAGCTGTAATCATTCATTCAAAAGCTGATGATTTTACCTCCCAGCCCAGCGGCAATCCGGGTACTCCTATTGCCTGCGGTGAAATCCGCCGAACCTACTAAACCGGCAAAGCCATATAAAATAAGACAAAATAAAGCCGACCGGCATCCTGACCTCCCCAGGCTTGCCGTTCGGCTTTGTTGATTACTATTTTCATCCTTAAATAATTTTCCAAATCTCTTCCCAGTTCCCCGTAAACACCTCTGCCTCCATGCCCGCTTCCAAAGCCGCCTCTACATTTTCCTTTCGGTCATCCAGAAACAGACATTCCTCCGGTTTCAGGCTGTATGTTTTACAGATATAGTGGTATATGGCCGGATTGGGCTTAATCAGCTTTACCTCGGAAGAAACCACCACACCATCAAAATAACTTGTTTCAAATTCTCTGGGAAAAAAGTGGTGAAACCGGTTGCAGGCATTAGAAAGAATGTACATCCCATAGCCTCTTTCCTTTACCCTGCGGCAGAACTCATCCGCACCGGGAACCGGAATCAGGCATCTGTCCCAGCCTTCTACGCATTTTTTGAACTGTTCGTGAAGCCTTTTTGGAATCCTCGGGCGGATACGCTCATACCGTTCCTCATTAGTGATGATTCCTTCATCTCCCATAATCCATTCCGGTCCCAAAAACAGCTCTTTATAAATAAGCTCCCGGTCCTCTGGTCCATCAAAGAACATTTCCAGCGCCGCCTGGGGACGAAACTGCAGCAGTACATTTCCCATATCAAAAATAATATTCTTTATCATCGTTTCTTCCGTTAGGATTCTCTAGGCTTCTCTGAAACTGCTCTCACTGCAATACCACCTATAGGTATCCTCTATCCCTTCCTTAAGGCCAATCTGCGGACTCCAGCCCAGCGCTTTTATACGGGAAATATCCGTCAGCTTCCGGGGTGTGCCGTCAGGCTTTGTGGTGTCAAAAACCAGTTCTCCCTGAAAGCCTACCACCTCTTTAACCAGCTCTGCCAGCTCCTTTATGGTGATTTCCTCGCCGTAGCCCACATTGAAAAATTCATCTCCCCGGTAATTATCCATTAAATACAGGCAGGCTCTTATCAAATCATCCACATGGAGAAATTCTCTTAAGGGTTTTCCCGTTCCCCATACCACCACCTGGTCCCGGTTCTCCTCCTTAGCCTCATGGAACTTTCGGATAAGGGCAGGCAGTACATGGGAGTTTTCCAGAGAAAAATTATCCCCAGGGCCGTAGAGATTACAGGGCATTACACTAATATAATCGGTTTCGTACTGCCTGTTGTAATAGCTGCACATCTTTAAACCGGCAATCTTTGCCAGTGCATAAGCCTCATTGGTTTCCTCCAGATAATCACTGAGTAAATATTCTTCCTTTATGGGCTGAGGACTGTTTTTCGGGTAAATGCAGGAGCTTCCCAAAAACATCAGCTTTTTTACCTGATGGCGGAACGCACTGTCGATAACGTTGCACTGAATCTGCAGATTTTTCATGATAAAATCGGCAGGGTAGGTGTTATTCGCATGAATCCCTCCCACCTTAGCTGCTGCCAGAATAACATAGTCCGGTTTTTCCTCTGCAAAAAAGGCTTCCACCGCCTGCTGATTCGTCAAATCCAACTGCTGGTGGGTTCTGGTAATAATCTGCTCAAAGCCCTCTTTTTCCAATCCTCTTACGAAGGCCGAACCGACCAGCCCCCGGTGTCCTGCCACATATATTTTCTTCTTCCTGTCCAATTTTTCCATGTTTTCCTCCATTCCAAACGCCCTGCTGTAAAAATCTTATTCTTTTCCCGACACTTTTTTGATGTCTGACTGCACCATACGTCTTACCAGCTCCTGAAAGGGGGTTTTCGCCGGATTCCAGCCCAACAGATTTTTCGCCTTGCTGGGGTCGCCCAACAGTAAATCCACCTCTGCAGGACGGAAAAATTCCTTTGACACTTCCACCAGCACTCTTCCTGTAGCCTTGTCGATTCCCTTTTCTTCAACGCCCTGTCCTTCCCAAGTCAGTTCAATTCCGGCCTCCGCAAAAGCTGCCTCGGTAAACTCCCTCACCGTTCTGGTTTCTCCCGTGGCAATAACGAAATCCTCCGGCGTGGGATGCTGTAAAATCAGCCACATACATTCAACATAGTCCTTAGCATAGCCCCAGTCTCTTTTGGCATCCAGATTGCCCAGATACAGTTTTTCCTGATTTCCCGCTAAAATATTTGCCACTGCCAGAGTAATCTTACGGGTAACGAAGGTTTCTCCTCTCCGCTCAGACTCGTGGTTAAATAAAATTCCGTTTACGGCATACATTCCATATGCCTCCCGATAGTGCTTGGTCATCCAGTAGCCATACAGCTTTGCCACCGCATAGGGGGAACGGGGATGAAAAGGCGTGGTTTCCTTCTGAGGCGTCTCCGCCACCTTGCCGTAAAGCTCCGAGGTGGACGCCTGATAAATACGGGTAGTCTCTGTGAGCCCTGCCACTCTGACCCCTTCCAGAATCCTCAGTACCCCAAGGCCGTCTGCATTGCCCGTATATTCAGGCTCATCAAAGGACACCGCCACATGGGACTGGGCTGCCAGATTATAAATCTCGTCGGGTTTGATTTCCAGCAGAATACGAACCAGATTCAAAGAATCCGTCATATCCCCATAAACCAGATTAATCCGTTTATCCTCCGGGAGTCCTTCCTTAATTAAATGCTCTATTCTTTCACAGGTATCCGTGGAGCCTCTTCTCAACAGGCCGTATACCTTATAACCTTTTTCCAGTAAAAACTCTGCCAGGTAGGAACCATCCTGTCCTGTAATTCCGGTAATTAATGCTGTTTTCATTGTTCAACCTTCCTCCTTGTCTCTATTACTTTTCCCGAAATGAGGGAAGTTTTATTCCTCTCTTTCCGGGACAATCATGCAAAACATCTTTTTTCTTTTCCTTCTTGCCTTTGCCAGTATAATCGGATATAGTCTTTATAACAAGATAGACTATTGCTTAAAACAGGTATTATATTGCTCTCAACTTTACTAGAGATTTTAATGAATATCAGATTGGAGGCTCCATGCAATCTTCCTTTGACCACCTGCCCGATTCCTACTATGAAAGCTCTCGCCGCCTTATCCAGACGCCCAGTGATTTTGCCCGGAAAACCTTTTACTATGTACAGGAAACCGGTTATTTAAAATTAAAAAAGAGCCATCGGGCCTGCCGTAAAAATCTGCCTTCCTATCTGTTGGTTTTAGTATTGTCGGGCAGCGGAACCTTAATGTATGACGGGCAACAATACCCCCTGCAGGCGGGCTCCTGTTTTTTTATTGACTGTATGCGCTCCTATTGTCATCAGACCAGCGCCTCCAATCCCTGGGAGCTTATCTGGGTGCATTTTTATGGCTCGTCCTCCAGGGAATATTATGAGTATTTTTCCCTCCACAGCCTTCCCGCCTTTCTCCCCGGCTGTTTTTCTGCACTGAAGAATAATCTGGAAGAGCTTTTTTTCATCAATGAAGCCTCAGATTTACCTTCTGAGATTCAGTCCTCCCGGCTGATTGTAGATACACTTTCCCTGCTTCTTCTGGAAGCGGCGGAGAAAAAGACCCTGGAAGAGCCGGGTCTGCAAAAGCAGGCACAAATCAGGCACTATCTGGACGAACATTATCTGGAGAAATTTTCTCTTGATGAGCTGTCCGCCCTTTTTTTCATCAGCAAATATCATCTTTCCCGGCAGTTCAAGCATTATTACGGCAGCAGTCCTAACCGCTACGTTATCGGCAAACGGATTACCCATGCCAAGAAGCTGCTTCGTTTTTCCCAGTACAGTCTGGAGGAAATCGCCAGAGAAAGCGGCTTCTATGATGCCAGCTATTTCAATAAACAGTTTCTGAAGGCGGAGGGCATCAGCGCATCGGAATACCGGAAGAAATGGTCCAATGGCTTGCTCTTATAATTTTCTCGTGCTATACTGATTCTACATCCATTAAAAAGATGCCAGGCTTTTTACAGAGCATCTTTTTTATTGCATTAATTTACCCGTACTTTTTGTAGAAATAAGGAAAGGAACAAAAGAAGCTATGCCTGAAATACTTAACTCAAAACCAGAAAAACAGGCTCCTCATGAAAATAAAATGGGGACCATGCCTGTAAACCAGTTGTTACTGTCCCTCTCTCTGCCCATGATGGGCTCCATGCTGGTACAGGCCCTGTACAACGTGGTAGACAGTATCTTCGTCTCCCGGGTCAGTGAGGACGCCTTAACTGCCGTATCTTTGGCCTTCCCGGTGCAGACTTTGATGATTGCCCTGGGGGTGGGCACAGGCGTCGGCGTCAACGCTTTACTCTCCCGCTCCTTAGGGGAGAAAAATCAGCAAAAAGCCAATCAGGTTGCCACCCATGCCGTTTTTCTGGGGGTAATGAACTATTTGACTTTCCTCCTGGTGGGCCTTTTTTTGGTACGGCCCTTCTTTATGAGCCAGACTGCCGACGACGTCATTCTGAATTATGGCATTGATTATTCCACCATCATCTGCTGTTTTTCCATGGGAATCTATGCGCAGTTTACTTTCGAGCGTCTGCTCCAGTCCACGGGAAAAACCGTACACGCTATGCTTACCCAGCTTATTGGTGCAGTTATCAATATCATCCTTGACCCGATTTTGATTTTCGGTCTTTTCGGCTTACCCCGTCTGGAGGTCTCAGGGGCTGCAATCGCTACGGTCATCGGGCAGGTTGCTGCGGGAATTGCGGCTGTTATTTTTAACCTGAAGGTGAATCATGAAATACAGTTTTGCTTTAAGGGCTTCCGGCCTTCTTCCTCGATTATCGGGCAGATTTATGCGGTGGGAATACCCTCTATCATTATGCAGTCCATAGGTTCTGTGATGGTTTACGGAATGAATATCATTCTGCTGGCCTTCTCCTCCACTGCCGCTGCCGTATTCGGGGTATATTTTAAGCTTCAAAGTTTCATCTTCATGCCTATCTTCGGTCTGAATAACGGCATGGTGCCCATTATTGCCTATAACTTTGGCGCCGGAAATAAGGAACGTATTTTAAAAACACGCTCCTTGAGCATCCGTTACGCCGTTGCCATTATGGCCCTGGGTACATTGATTTTCCAGCTTGCCCCGGACAAACTGTTCCGGCTGTTTGAGGCATCACCCCAGATGCTCAGCATGGGCGCTCCGGCTCTGCGTGTTATCAGTATTCATTTTATACCTGCGGCCTACTCCATTGTTTCCATGTCCGTTTTCCAGGCCCTGGGCAATGGGATTTACAGTATGATTATCTCTATCTGCCGCCAGTTGGTTATTCTGCTTCCGGTGGCCTACCTGCTGTCCTTCTTAGGTGAAATCAACTATGTATGGCTGGCTTTCCCTATTGCGGAGCTGGCAGCAGCCGCACTTAACATTCTTTTTATGAAAAAAATCAACCGGCAGGTGCTGTCCCAGCTTGACCCTGTCTGATTAAATTTACAGTATTTGATTTTTTTCGGTTTATTTTATTGACACTTTCCATAAAATAGCCTAAACTGTTTTTATACTCGATTTTCAAAAGAAGGAAGGTTAGTTAATTATGGACGGTATGTTTTTACTTTTAGGCGGCGGGTTTTTAATTATTCTCTTTGCCGTTATTGTTGCTGTTGTTTCTTCTGTCACCAGTGCAGTAGCTGCTGTAGCAACCGATGATGAAGATTGATTTGTCATGGCTTGCTATGACTTGCCATGCTTTCCCCGGTTTATGCCGGGGATTTTTTTGTTCTTATTTTTAAGGAAGCGGTGATTTAATCAGCGCTTCCTTAAAGGCAGGAATAATCAACAAAAAAATCCTGTACAGGAAGGAACTTATATACGTTACCGCAGCAGTTAACTCCGCCAGGCACCCTTACGGCACATAGGAGATTCTTCTTATGGCTGCTGCATTCCTGCCCTGACCAGATTCAAAGATTCCTATTGCGCAAGACCCAAACTTCATCGCCACTTACTGCGGGCGGCTATATAAGCTCCCTCCCATACAGGATTTGGTTCAATGTATCTTGACAAATACCATGTCAGTATACTGAAAAATAAGCCTTTTGTCAACAGCTTTACTGCGTCTTATCCGCTGGCAGCCTATTTTCCTTCTCTTCTTCCCGTCTTCTTGCTTCTTTTTCCAACTTATTCCTTATCCGCAGCCCCTTAAAAAAATCCTGCAGGATGCGGCTGCACTCTTCCTCCAAAACTCCCCGCTCCACTTCTGCCTGATGATTAAATTCCGGTCTCTCCAAAATATTCAGTATACTGCCTCCGCAGCCCGCTTTTGGATTCATTGCTCCCATAACTACCCTGGTGATGCGGGACTGAATAATCGCTCCTGCACACATCTGACAGGGCTCCAGGGTAACGTACAGGGTACAGCCCTCCAAACGCCAGTCTCCCAGCTTTTTACTGGCCCGGTTAATGGCTGTAATCTCTGCATGAGCCAAAGTATTCTTATCGGTGTTCCGGCGATTATATCCTCTAGCTATGATTTTGTCCTCATATACGATTACGCATCCAATAGGAACCTCTCCCAGCGCATAGGCCTTCTTTGCCTGCTTCAGAGCTTCCTTCATGTATTTCTCCTGCTGCTGCATTCTTTTCTCCCACTGCTATTGCTGCTTTAATGATGAATCCCTATGTTTATCCTATTACACTATATACTAAAATAGAACCTTATGTCAAAGCGCATGTGTGGTAAGGATGCGAAGAGAGGAAGAAATTAAATATGGACTTTATTGCAAACACAAACATTTTTCTATATAATTGAAACATGGTAGGAGCAATCTATATTGTCTTTTACCGCAGATTTTAAGAAACCGAGGTGATAAGGTGCAGGACGATATAAAACAGATACAGGAAATAATTGCAAAACGCACCGCCAAAAACAGTGTGTTTTTAGACCTTTTTCAAAATAAGAGTTATCTATTAAAACTATATAAAACGCTCCACCCAGAGGATACCACAGCGACAGAGGACTCACTTACAGATGTAACAATTACAAATGTATTGACTGATAATCTGTATAATGATTTAGGTTTTGTTGTTAATAACAAGCTGATGATACTCATAGAGGCTCAATCTACATGGACAATGAATATATTGGTACGGGTGTTGCTATATTTGGCGCAAAGTTATCACGAATATTTTCAGCGTACCAGCCAAGACTATTACAAGAGCAGGAAAGTAAAAATGCCCAAACCCGAACTATATGTGATATATACAGGAAATAAGGGCAGAAAACCCGATAAAATATCATTGTCCAAAGAATTTTTCAAAGATGCGGATATAGATATTGAGGTCAGGGCCAAAGTTATCTATGAAAGTGATACGGACGATATTATCAATCAATACATTATTTTTTGTAAGGTATTTAATGAGCAGACAAAACAGCATGGAATGACGAGAAAGGCGGTTACGGAAACAATCCGCATATGTAAGGACAGGAATGTTTTAAAGGAATATTTGGCATGGAGAGAAAAGGAGGTAGTGACAATCATGATGAGTTTGTTTGATGAAGAACAGATAATGAAATCATTTATCAGAAGCGAAAGACATGAGGAAGCAAGGGAAACAGCAGAAAGAATGATTAAGGACGGGGAAATGTCCCTTGAAAAAATTGCACGTTATTTACCAACTTTATCAATGGAAGAGCTGAAAGAAATTGAAACAGAGGTTATGCAGTTGACATAGTCAATAATTTAATATCAAAACAACAGCGTAAAAGAGCATGGAACAGTAAATTGTAAACCATGTATCTTTTTACCTAAAGAAAAGCTTAGAGGGTTTGCAATGCCAAATATAAAACCAATATCAGAATTAAGAAATTATACAGCAGTTGTGAACGAAGTATCCTATGGAAACAGAGTCTACCTTACCCGTAACGGACATGGTTCATATGCTATTATTGATATACAGGAATTGGACGAATTAGATAAACAGAGAGCACTAAATCAATTGTTGTTAAAATTACAGGAGGCTGAAAAATCTGTAATCGCCGAAGGAACCATATCAGCGGATGAATTAGAAAAGGAGTTGGGGGTATAGCGATTTGTTTAAATTGGAATATTCACAGATTGTTAGAAGTAAGCTGAAACAACTGAAAATAGAATTAGTACAAAGTTATGATAAAGATAAATCCACGGCTATTATAAATAGAATTGTTAATAGTATACGGCGGCTTGAGATGTTTCCACAATCGGGTACAGCAGTTTCATCACAATATGGTATTGAATGTGATTACAGATATATTTTCGTGGAACATAATTACTTTTTCTATCGCATGAAGGATGGAAACACCATACTTATTTTGGAAATGTTTCATGAAAAGGAAGTCACTTTTTATTTCTTAGGCTCTGATATTGAAGAATATCCCTATTACTTATTGTCCGCTCAGCAGATGTTGGATACGAAAGACGATTTTCGAGAGTGGGGGAATTATCTGATTACCCGAGAATTTGACAATATACCAGTAGACGAGGGTGTTTGCGACAGCCTGAATTAACCGCCTGACCTGTCTCGCACAATATGCAAATGTCGGACAGGCCAGGCAAAATTTTTATACTTCTTTATCACATATCAGCAAAAGTGCAGAGACTATATTTCCACCTCAATCATATAATACCCATAGCTGCCGTTTCTTACGGGTAATTCCGTTCCCTCAAAGCCGGCAAAGCCAAACAGTCCGGCCGCCTGTCTCTCCTTCTCGTAAAATACTCCGGGAACGCCTATATAATAAGGCTTATCCTTTCCCTCCTCCAGCTTGCCCAGAATCATATGCTGGTAATTATAATAGCCATGAAGAAGGAAGCTGTTATGCAC
>JBNMJJ010000049.1:0-10271 GCA_050873745.1 Lachnospiraceae bacterium
CCCTGGGGTAAACCTGCTCTTGGTCTTAAGACACGCAAGAAGAAAAAAGCTTCTAACAAGCTGATTGTAAGAAGAAGAGATGGTAGAGCGATTAAATAATTGATGTTGAATTAGGAGGAAGAAAAATGGCTAGATCACTTAAAAAAGGCCCGTTCGCAGATGCAAGCTTACTGAAAAAAGTAGATGCAATGAACGCTGGTGGAAATAAACAAGTAATTAAGACATGGTCCCGTCGTTCTACAATTTTTCCTGCGTTTGTAGGACATACGATTGCAGTTCACGACGGAAGAAAGCATGTACCCGTGTATGTAACAGAAGATATGGTTGGACACAAGCTGGGTGAGTTCGTGGCAACCAGAACATACAGAGGACATGGAAAAGACGAAAAGAAATCTAGTGTAAGATAATCGAAAGGAGGTTTTTATCCATGGCTAAAGGACATAGATCCCAAATTAAGAGAGAAAGAAATGCAAATAAAGACACAAGACCTTCTGCAAAGTTATCCTACGCAAGAGTGTCTGTACAGAAAGCATGTTTCGTGCTGGATGCAATCAGAGGCAAGGACGTTACCACTGCACTGGCAATTCTGGAGTACAGTCCCAGATATGCTTCCAGCCTGGTTAAGAAATTATTAGAATCCGCAATAGCTAACGCTGAAAATAACAACGGAATGAATCCGGAGAACCTTTACATTGCAGAATGCTATGCAAACAAAGGACCTACAATGAAAAGAGTTAAACCTAGAGCACAGGGCCGGGCTTACAGAATCGAAAAGAGAATGAGCCACATTACCGTAGTGCTTGATGAAAGATAGGATGGGAGGAAAATAAATGGGACAGAAAGTTAATCCTCATGGCCTGAGAGTTGGCGTCATCAAAGATTGGGATTCTAAATGGTATGCAGAAGATGCGTCATTTTCAGATTTTTTAGTGGAAGACTATAACATTAGAAAATTTTTAAAGAAGAAATTATACGCTGCAGGTATTTCCAAAATTGAAATTGAAAGAACTACCGACAGAATCAAGGTTATTATTTACACTGCTAAGCCCGGCGTAGTAATCGGTAAGGGCGGTGCGGAAATCGAATTGACCAAGAAAGAACTTTCCAAGCTGACCGATAAGAAAGTTTTAGTAGATATTAAAGAAATAAAAAGACCTGACAAGGATGCTCAGTTGGCGGCTGAGAACATTGCGGCTCAGTTAGAGAACCGTGTGTCCTTCAGAAGAGCGATGAAATCCGTAATGGGCAGAGCAATGAAGTCCGGTGCATTGGGAATCAAAACAAGCTGTGCAGGCCGTCTCGGCGGTGCGGATATGGCTCGTACAGAGTTCTACAGCGAAGGTACTATTCCTCTTCAGACACTGAGAGCAGACATCGAATATGGTTTTGCAGAAGCAGATACCACATACGGTAAAGTAGGTGTTAAAGTATGGATCTATAAAGGCGAAGTACTTCCTACTAAAGGAAATAAGGAAGGGAGCGAAAAATAATGTTAATGCCAAAAAAAGTGAAACGTCGTAAACAGTTCCGTGGTTCCATGACAGGAAAAGCGTTACGCGGCAACACAATTACACACGGTGAGTTCGGCCTTGTAGCGGCTGAACCCTGTTGGATTAGGTCTAATCAGATTGAAGCAGCCCGTATTGCCATGACACGCCATACCAAACGTGGCGGCCAGGTATGGATTAAGATTTTCCCCGATAAACCTGTAACAGCAAAACCGGCAGAAACACGTATGGGTTCCGGTAAAGGAACTTTAGAATACTGGGTAGCAGTAGTAAAGCCTGGACGTGTAATGTTCGAAATCGCTGGCGTGAACGAAGAAGTAGCCAGAGAAGCATTACGTCTTGCTATGCATAAGCTTCCTTGCAAATGTAAAATTGTTTCTAAAGCAGACTTGGAAGGCGGTGTGTCAAATGAAAACTAATAAGTATGTAGAAGATTTAAAGGCAAAATCAGCTGCAGAATTAGCAAACGAATTAGTGGCTGCTAAAAAAGAACTTTTCAATTTGAGATTCCAGAACGCAACTAATCAGTTAGACAACACAGCTAGAATTAAAGAAGTTAGAAAAAATATCGCAAGAATTCAGACCGTGATTACACAGAAAGCTAACTCTGAAGTTGTTTAAGATTCAGGACGATTTGGAAAGGAGAATTGAATCGTGGAAAGAAATTTAAGAAAAACGCGTACTGGCAAAGTGACCAGTGATAAGATGGATAAAACTATTACCGTTGCAATCGAGAATCACGTTAAGCATCCTCTTTACGGCAAAATTGTAAAGAGAACATATAAATTAAAGGCTCATGACGAAAACAACGAGTGCAGAATCGGTGATACGGTTAAAGTTATGGAAACAAGACCGCTCTCCAAGGATAAGAGATGGAGACTTGTAGAGATTATCGAAAGAGCAAAATAATTAATGGCCCAGTACAGGGGAATCCATTATTGGAAGGAGAATAAGCATGATTCAACAGGAAACCAGACTTAAGGTTGCAGATAATACTGGCGCAAAAGAATTACTTTGCATCAGAGTTATGGGTGGATCTACAAGAAGATATGCAAACATCGGTGACATCATCGTAGCCAGCGTTAAAGATGCAACACCAGGCGGCGTTGTAAAAAAAGGCGACGTTGTTAAAGCCGTTGTAGTTCGTACGGTAAAAGGCGCCCGTCGTAAAGACGGTTCTTATATCAAATTTGATGAAAATGCTGCTGTTATCATTAAAGAGGACAAAACTCCAAGAGGAACTCGTATTTTTGGACCAGTAGCAAGAGAGCTTCGTGAAAAACAGTTTATGAAAATTGTTTCTCTGGCTCCCGAAGTATTATAAGGAGGTGCCGGTATGTTTAAGATTAAGAAGGGTGATACCGTTAAGGTTATCACCGGTAAAGATAAAGATAAAGAAGGCAAGGTTGTTTTAGTAGACCGCAAAAACAACAGGGTGGTTGTAGAAGGCATTAACATGATTACCAAACACACCAAGCCCTCTGCAGGTAACCCAAATGGCGGAATTATTCAAAAAGAAGCTGCTATTGATGCAAGTAACGTTATGTATGTTCATAAGGGAAAAGCTACCAGAATCGGCTTCAAACTTCAGGACAACAAAAAAGTTCGTGTTGCTAAGTCAACCGGCGAAGTAATTGATTAATTCCAGGAAGGAGGCCGAAAAGCGTGAGCAGACTGAAAGAGTTATACAATAAAGAAATCGTTGAAGCGATGACCAAAAAGTTTGGATATAAAAACGTAATGGAAGTTCCGAAGCTGGAGAAAATCGTAATCAATATGGGTGTTGGCGAAGCAAAAGACAACGCTAAGGTTTTGGAATCTGCTGTAAAGGATATGGAGACAATCGCCGGTCAGAAGGCAGTTGTTACCAGAGCGAAAAATTCCGTTGCTAACTTCAAAATCAGAGAAGGTATGGCAATCGGTTGCAAGACAACATTACGGGGCGAAAAGATGTATGAGTTTTTAGACCGTTTAGTAAATCTTGCATTACCTCGTGTGCGTGACTTCAGAGGTGTAAACCCTAACGCATTCGATGGAAGAGGTAACTACGCACTGGGTATTAAAGAACAGATTATCTTCCCTGAAATCGAATACGATAAGGTGGATAAGGTTAGAGGAATGGATGTTATTTTTGTTACCACTGCGAAAACCGATGAAGAAGCTCGTGAATTATTGACATTATTCAACATGCCATTCGCTAAATAAGGAGGTAAACATTCATGGCTAAAACAGCAATGAAGATTAAGCAGCAGCGTAATCCCAAATTCTCTACCAGAGAATATAATCGTTGCAAAATCTGTGGTCGTCCACACGCATATTTAAGAAAATACGGAATCTGCAGAATTTGCTTCCGTGAGTTAGCATATAAAGGACAAATCCCTGGCGTAAAGAAAGCCAGTTGGTAAACGTCGAAAAGTTGAGTAAATAAACAAGGAGGCAAATCAAATGACAATGAGCGATCCTATTGCAGATATGCTTACAAGAATCCGTAATGCAAACGCTGCAAAACATGATACAGTAGATGTACCTTCTTCTAAGATGAAATTGGCTATTGCAAAGATTCTTTTGGATGAAGGCTACATTACCAAATATGATCTGATTGAAGATGGTGTGTTCAAGACCATCCACATTACCTTAAAGTATGGTGCAGACAAGAGCGAGAAGGTTATCTCCGGAATTAAGAGAATTTCAAAGCCCGGTCTTCGTGTGTACGCAGGTAAGGAAGAACTGCCCAGCGTACTCGGCGGTTTAGGTGTAGCAATCATTTCCACCAACCAGGGAGTTATCACCGATAAGGAAGCAAGAAAGCTGAATGTAGGTGGAGAAGTCCTGGCATTCGTGTGGTAAGAGAAGATAACAATAGTTTATTTTAAGGAGGTACGGGCATGTCACGTATAGGAAGAATGCCAATCGCGGTTCCCGCAGGTGTAACTGTGGAAATTGCAGAAAATAATAAAGTGACTGTTAAAGGTCCCAAGGGAACATTGGAAAGAGTGTTGCCTGCGGAAATGAATATCAAACTGGAAGGAGACGAAATAATCGTTTCCAGACCCAATGACTTAAAGAAAATGAAATCTCTTCATGGTCTGACCAGAACACTGATTAACAACATGGTTGTCGGTGTTACCCAGGGCTATGAAAAGAAATTAGAGGTTAATGGTGTCGGTTACAAGGCTGCCAAGGCAGGCAAAGTATTAACCTTATCCTTAGGTTACTCCCATCCGGTAGAGATGACCGACCCTGAAGGAGTTGAAACTACTCTTGAAGGACAGAACGTCATCTATGTTAGAGGTATTGATAAAGAAAAGGTTGGCCAGTTTGCGGCTGAAATCAGAGATAAGAGAAGACCTGAACCTTACAAGGGCAAGGGTATCAAGTATGCTGATGAAGTCATCAGACGTAAAGTTGGTAAGACTGGTAAGAAATAGATAAGGAGAGTAAACAATGGTTAGGAAGAAATCAAGACAAGAAGTACGTGTTAAAAAACACATGAGAATGCGTAACCGTTTCAGCGGAACCGCTGAGAGACCTCGTTTAGCGGTTTTCAGAAGTAATAATCATATGTATGCTCAAATTATTGATGATACAGTTGGAAAAACTTTAGTGGCAGCTTCCACTTTGGAAAAAGAAGTAAAGGCTGAACTGGAGAAGACCAATGACGTTGATGCAGCGGCATATGTAGGAACTTTAATCGCAAAAAGAGCAATCGAAAAGGGTATCAAGGAAGTAGTTTACGATCGTGGCGGCTTCGTTTACCAGGGTAAGGTTGCAGCTTTAGCTGAAGCAGCCAGAGAAGCTGGCTTAGAATTCTAGGAAAGGAAGGGTTATACTCCATGAAACATACAATCATAGATCCAAGCCAGTTAGAATTAGAAGATAAAGTTGTTACCATCAAACGTGTAACCAAAACCGTAAAGGGTGGACGTAACATGCGTTTCACTGCTTTAGTCGTAGTTGGTGATGGTAATGGCCATGTAGGCGCCGGACTTGGTAAAGCTATCGAAATTCCTGAAGCAATTCGTAAAGGAAAAGAAGATGCAATGAAGCATCTTGTCAACATTGCTATGGATGACAATAAATCTATCACACACGATTTTATCGGAAAATTTGGTTCCGCAAGCGTTCTTTTAAAGAGAGCTCCTGAAGGTACCGGTATCATCGCAGGCGGTCCTGCCCGTGTGGTTTGCGAGCTTGCAGGTATCAAGAATATCCGTACAAAGTCTTTAGGCTCCAACAACAAGCAGAACGTGGTTCTGGCTACTATCACAGGCTTACAGAGCATTAAATCCCCTGAAGAGGTGGCTGCTAAGCGTGGCAAATCTGTTGAAGAAGTTATTGGCTAAACAGGGACGGTGGCTTTGTGTCGTGGCACAAAGTTCCTGTTATTGATATTGCCCTGAAAGGCAGAATGAGAGGAAAAAAATGGCAGATAAAATGTTAAAAATAACTCTTGTGAAGTCTCCTATCGGCGCTGTTCCCAAGAACAGAGCAGTTGTAGAAGCTATGGGACTTAGAAAGCTGAACAAAACTGTTTTGATGCCTGATAATGACGCAACAAGAGGAATGATTCAAAAAGTAGGCTACATGCTTAAAGTAGAAGAAGCATAAAAAGGAGGTGTCAGAATGGAATTATCAAACTTAAGACCGGCAGAGGGTTCCAAACACAGCGATAATTTTAGAAGAGGTCGTGGACACGGTTCAGGCAATGGCAAAACCGCTGGTAAGGGGCACAAGGGGCAGAAAGCTCGTTCCGGAGCACCCAGACCCGGTTTTGAAGGTGGTCAGATGCCATTGTACAGACGTATTCCCAAGAGAGGCTTTACTAACAGAAACTCTAAGGAAATCGTTGGAATCAATATCAGTGCATTGGAAAGATTCGATAATGGAACCACAGTTACGGTTGAGACCTTAATCGAATCTGGAATTGTTAAAAATCCCAGAGACGGAGTTAAGATTCTCGGAAATGGAGATTTAACCAAAAAGCTTGATGTAAAAGCAAATGCGTTCAGTGCAGGCGCAAAAGAAAAAATCGAGGCTCTTGGTGGAACAACAGAGGTGATGTAATATGCTTACAACCTTGAAAAATGCGTTAAAAATCAAAGAAATTCGTAAGAAACTTTTATATACTCTGGGTATGTTGGTTGTGATCCGTTTAGGGTCACAGCTTCCCGTACCGGGAGTTAATCGTGATTTCTTTGCTGGCTGGATGCAGCAGCAGTTAGGAGGAGCGTTCGATTTACTGGACGCCTTTACCGGCGGCTCTATGGAGAACTTTTCGATTTTTGCATTGAATATTTCTCCTTATATTACTTCCTCCATTATCATCCAATTATTGACGATTGCCATTCCCAAGCTTGAGGAAATACAGAAGGATGGTGAAGACGGAAGAAAGAAAATTGCGTCCATGACCAGATATGTGACGGTAGCTCTCGCATTGGTAGAGGGAGCAGCGCTTGCCATAGGCTTTGGCAGAAGCGGTCTGCTGCAGGAATATAATGCGTTTAATATTATTACCGTCATATTTGCACTGACAGCAGGAAGTGCATTCCTGATGTGGGTAGGTGAAAGAATTACGGAAAAGGGTGTTGGAAATGGTATCTCTGTAGTTTTGGCAGTCAATATTATTTCCAGGCTGCCACAGGATTTCCAAACTTTGTATCAGCAGTTTATTCAAGGAAAAGCCATTGCGGTTGGTGTTCTTGCGGCAGTGATTATTGCCTTGATTATCGTTGCCATGGTGATTCTGGTTATTATGTTAAATGATGCTGTGCGTAAAATCCCCGTACAGTATGCCAAGAAAATCCAGGGCAGAAAAATGGTTGGCGGACAGACCAGTAATATTCCGCTGAAGGTAAATACTGCGGGTGTTATCCCCATTATCTTTGCTTCATCACTTATGCAGCTGCCGATTATCGTCTGCAGCCTGATGGGAATTACCGGCTCAGGCTTCTGGGGTGAAGTACTGAAGGGATTAAGCTCCTCTAATTGGGTTAGCCCGAAAGCGCCTCAGTACAGTATTG
Source organism: Lachnospiraceae bacterium (assembly GCA_050873745.1). GTDB lineage: Bacteria > Bacillota > Clostridia > Lachnospirales > Lachnospiraceae > SFDP01. Next base: position 7,529 of record JBNMJJ010000049.1, read on the forward strand.
GTTTGATAGTGTATATTTTGTTAGTAATCTTTTTTGCTTACTTCTATACCTCTGTTACCTTCAACCCGTTGGAAATTTCAAATAACATGAAAAAACAGGGTGGGTTCATTCCTGGTATCAGGCCCGGAAAACCGACCAGTGATTACTTGACCAGGATTTTAAACTACATCATCTTTATCGGTGCATGTGGGCTTACAATCGTTGGTGTATTGCCTTTTGTATTTAACGGTTTATTCAATGCAAGCGTATCCTTTGGAGGAACCAGCTTGATTATTATCGTCAGCGTAATCTTAGAGACAATTAAACAGATTGAATCCCAGATGCTGGTGCGTAACTACAAAGGTTTTTTAAATGACTGATTTGGTAGGGGCAGGACGGTTTCGTTTTGCCCCTGTTTACTTACAAAGGAAGGGAAGCCTCCTGACAGGGTTTCCTGTGATTCAGATGCTGCTGATGCAGCAGGAAAGTAGGAGAACATGAAAATAATTATGTTAGGCGCGCCCGGTGCGGGAAAGGGGACGCAGGCGAAAAAGATTGCAGATAAGTACGGCATACCCCATGTTTCCACCGGGGATATTTTCCGGGCAAACATTAAGGAAGGAACCGAGCTGGGAAAAGAGGCAAAGAAGTATATGGACCAGGGACTTTTGGTTCCGGATGAACTGACCGTAAAAATACTGCTGGACAGGGTTGCACAGGATGACTGTAAAAAAGGATATGTACTGGACGGATTTCCCAGAACCATTCCTCAGGCTGAGGTTTTGGATAAAGCCCTGAGCGAATTGGGGGAAGGAATAGATTTTGCCATTAACGTGGATGTGCCGGACGTGAATATCGTCAAGAGAATGAGCGGCAGACGGGCCTGCCTGGACTGTGGGGCAACATACCATATAGAACATATTCCGCCTAAAGCAGAAGGAATTTGTGACCGCTGCGGAAAGGAACTGATTTTAAGAGATGATGATAAACCGGAAACGGTTGAAAACCGTTTAAAGGTTTATCATGACCAGACACAGCCGCTGATTGATTTTTACAGCGCTAAGGGAGTCTTAAAAGAGGTCGACGGTACCAAAGAGATGAGCGAGGTATTTGATGCTATCGTTAAGATTCTTGGTTAAAAAGCATTGGGAAGGGGCATGGTTTTATTATGGCTGTATCGATTAAATCTGAAAGAGAAATAGAATTAATGCGTCATGCGGGAAAGCTTTTGGCACAGGTACATGATGAGCTGGGAAAGGCGATTGCACCGGGGATGTCAACCCTGGAGATTGATGAGTTGGGAGAAAAACTGATTCGTCAGATGGACTGTATTCCTAATTTTTTAAATTATCATGGCTATCCGGCCTCCATCTGTGTTTCCGTAAATGAAGAGGTGGTTCACGGAATCCCCCGAAAGGACAGGATTTTGCAGGAAGGGGACATTGTCAGCTTGGATGCAGGCTTAATTTACAAAGGTTATCATTCTGATGCCGCAAGAACCCATCTGGTAGGCCAGGTGAGGCCTGAGGTGAAAAAACTGGTGGAGGAAACCAGAAACAGCTTTTATGCCGGAATAAAGATGGCCCGGGCAGGGAATTATCTCTTTGACATATCCAATGCTATTGACGCATATATTTCTCAGTTCGGCTATGGGATTGTGCGTGATTTAACGGGGCATGGAATAGGAACCAGCCTTCATGAGGACCCTCCGATTCCCAATTTTGCCCAGCGCAGAAAAGGAATCAAGCTGCAGCCTGGTATGACGCTGGCTATAGAGCCAATGATTAACCTGGGTAGGGCGGATGTGGAATGGCTGGATGATGACTGGACGGTGGTTGCCGAAGACGGGCTTCCCTCTGCACATTATGAAAATACTATTCTGATTACCGATGGGGACCCGGAGATTTTGACTGTGATTTAAGTAAGAAAACACTTGTATTTTTCGGTGTCTTTAGTAGAATAAAAGAGGTGGTAGATTGAACAGGCAGGATTATGTTGGATGGCTGGCAGTTTCCAGGGCAGGACACGACCGGGATGAAGTCTATGTAATTGTCAGGGAAGAAAAGGAATATATCTGGCTGGCAGACGGTGGCAGCCGGAGTGTTTCAAAGCCTAAAAAAAAGAAGAAGAAGCATGTTCAGCTAATAAAGTATTTTTCAGACGATGCACTGTCCGAAGGTCTTCGGAATGAGGAAGAATACATTGATTCCGAGATTAGACGGGTACTTAAAGTCTATCGGAAGAGTTTGCAGGAAAGAGAATAGAAAACCGGCCTTATAAAGGTGTAAATTCAGGAAAGAAAATGATACAGGAGGAAAATGAATGTCTAAGTCCGATGTTATTGAAATCGAAGGAACGGTAGTGGAGAAGCTGCCCAATACCATGTTTCAGGTGGAGCTGGAGAATGGGCATAAAGTTTTGGCTCATATCAGTGGTAAGCTGAGACAGAACTTTATCCGTATTTTACCGGGGGATAAGGTTACTCTGGAATTGTCTCCCTATGATTTAAGCAAAGGCAGAATTATCTGGAGAGATAAATAGGAAGAAACGAGGGGACACCGGCCGGAATGCAGCCTGTGTCTCCTTTTTGGTTACGACAGTAAATTCCTTATGGCAGTAAAGGGGAGAACCTTACTGGACGAATATAAAAATGAATGTTAGAGGCAATTTGGAATGAATGCTTTAGATAGCGGCAATTAAATTGTACAGTTAAGTAAAATTAGATGTTGACAAATAAATTTAAAAATAATATAATAAATTTAGA
>JBNMJJ010000050.1:0-10129 GCA_050873745.1 Lachnospiraceae bacterium
AGATTCCTTTGGCTGTCCCGGTTATTTCAGAATGGCCTACTGTATCGACACCGAAAAGGTGGAAAGGAGTCTTACAACCCTGAGAAAATTTGTGGAAACCGAGTACTCATAACAAGGAGGAAACAAAGTATGTATGAGGCAGGCTTAGTTTTAGAAGGAGGGGGCATGAAGGGGGCGTATACCTCCGGCGTTCTGGATTTTTTTCTGGAAAAAAATCTGGAATTTTCCCATTGTTATGGAGTGTCGGCAGGTGCCTGCAACCTCTGTTCTTTTCTGTCAAAACAGAAGAAGAGAGGGTTCAGGAGCCTGACGGAATATGTGGATAATGAGGGGTACTGCGGGGTTATAAGCCTGCTTACTGACGGGAATATTTTTAACACCAAATTTGCCTATGACCTGATACCCAATTATCTTTTGCCCTTTGACCGTGAAACCTATCAGCAGTATAAGGGAAAAGCCTATGCCGTGGCCACCAACATCGTAGAGGGAAGGGCGGAATATCTGCCTATGGATGATATTGAGAATGCTATGATTGCCGTACAGGCATCGGCCTCCCTGCCGCTGGTGTCGAAAAATGTAGAATATCAGGGAAAACTGTACCTGGACGGGGGAATAGCGGATTCTATTCCTATTCAGCGTTCTATTTTGGAGGGCAACCGTAAAAATGTCGTGATATTGACCAAGGAGGTGGGCTATAGGAGAACACCCACCCGCCATCTGGAGCTGATTCGGCTGAAATACCGTAAATATCCTAAAGTATATGAACTCATGAGGGACCGTCATCTGGCATATAATGAGACCATGGACTATCTGATGCGCCAGGTGGAGAACGGGCAGGCTTTCGTGATTCAGCCTAAGGAAAAAAACAGTATCGGGCGCATTGAAAAAGACCCCCAGAAGCTGAAGGCTCTCTACGACAGCGGCTATCAGGACGCTTCGGACTGTTATGACAGCCTGCTGGCCTATCTGGAAAAATAGCAGAAAGGAAATAGAATTAATGATTGAAATTTTAAAAGCAGTTCTGTTTGGCATTGTGGAAGGAATTACGGAATGGCTTCCCATCAGCAGCACCGGACACATGATTCTCTTAAATGAATTTGTGACGCTTAACGTGTCGGAAGAATTTTGGGAGATGTTTTTAGTGGTGATTCAGCTCGGAGCCATTCTGGCAGTGGTTCTTTTGTTCTGGAAAAAAATCTTCCCCTTCGACTTTGGAGGAGGGACCGTTATCAAAAAGGACATTTTTCAGCTTTGGTTTAAAATCGTCGTTGCCTGTGTTCCGGCAGCAGTGGTAGGCATTCTTTTCGATGACCTGCTGGATGAATACCTGTATAATTATACTGTCGTAGCCATTGCCCTGATTGTTTTCGGAATTGCTTTTATTATTATTGAAAATAAGAACAAGGGAAAAATTCCCCAGATTAACAGCCTGGCCCAGATAGGCTGGAATACGGCTCTGATTATCGGCCTGTTTCAGTTGATTGCGGCGGTTTTTCCCGGCACCAGCCGTTCCGGTGCAACCATTGTAGGGGCTTTGCTGATTGGGGTATCCCGGACGGTGGCTGCGGAGTTTACCTTCTTTCTGGCTATACCCGTAATGCTGGGAGCGAGTTTATTGAAAATACTGAAGTTTGGCTTTCATTTTACCTCATCAGAAGTTTGGATTCTGCTGACAGGAATGCTGGTGGCTTTTGTGGTTTCCGTGGTGGTAATTAAATTCCTGATGGATTACATCAAAAAGCATGATTTTAAGGTGTTTGGCTGGTATAGAATCGTGCTGGGAGCGCTGGTTTTAGGCTATTTTGGGCTTTTTGCATAAAATTTAACAAATCTTTCTATATCCTTTGGTGAGAAAATTCATTGACGCTGTGGAAAATAGATAGTAAACTTTAGCTTGAAAAATTAAAATTTGTGCTATATTGTCACAAAACGATTCACAGGAAAACAGGTTGGGAAGGATGCTGTTTAAGGGAATGTGCATTTTCTCAGCACATTGGTTTCAGAATGGGGAGAACAAATGAAAGCGAAAGTAATCAAAACAGCAGCAGAAGCTGCAATCAAGACATTGGAAGAGAAGACAGCATCAGCAGCTAATCAGGCGGCAGTGATTGAGACAGTAGAGGAAAAAGAGACACTTGAGGCAGAAGCAGTAGAAGAGACGAAGAAAACCAGAGGCAGAGGACGCAAGGCAGCAGCGAAAACAGCAACAAAGGCTGCCACAAAAGCCGCTGGAAAGAGAACTGCAGCTAAGTCAGCAGAAGGTAAAACGACAGGAACCAGGAAGAAGGCAGAGGTTAAAGCCAATCTGACTGTGCAGTTTGGCGGCAAATCTTATTCTCAGGAAGAGCTGATGAAAATTGCTAAGGATGTATGGAAATTTGATTTAAAGAAGAAGGTCGGCGATTTAAAATCCGTAGAATTATATGTAAAGCCCGAAGAAAATACCTGTTACTATGTCATGAACGATGAAATTGCAGGAAGTTTTTCTTTATAAGAATTTCGATGTTTAATATTCAAGAGCGGCAAATGACTCACTGCAATCTGCAGCAGCCATTTGCCGCTCTTGTTATTATTTATGCTAATTCCATTATTTCGGCTTGAAGTTCCTCCAATTTTTCAAAGGATAGTGCGGGAATACAATCCGCAATTTCCTCAAGTGACATTTTACCTTTCTTAATTAATCGTTCTGCTGTTTCTCTTGCTTCTCTCTGAGTAGCATTGTCATCAATATCCTTTGCATAGGCCCTCAAAATCTGCTCGTCATCAAAAAATGTCATCATAATATCTACAACCTCCTGTTCTTTGCTCTCAAGGTACTCTTTCAGTACATTTCTATTCTTACAAATATGGATTGTTTCTGTTATTGCTTGTTTCGTATTTCCATATAATTTTCTCTGTTCATTATACACTTTGGAAAAAATAATATATTGCCCGATAATATCTTTCTCATTTTCCTGGTATAAGACTTTCACTTCTGCATCAATGGAAATTTTTGCTCCATCAAAGAATTCTTTCGATAAAGATATGGTATTGGGAATATTTTTTCTATCCCCTGTAAATATCAAATACAGTTCGGGTTTTGGCATATTCACTTTTTTACTTCCGTACAGATTCTGGTTGGTACGTTTAAAATAATCGTGGCAGGTCTGTATCAGATACATCAGCGCACGGATGATAATATTTAATGTCCATGTAGATTGACTTTCTACCAGTACCATTAACCGATTACCGACAGAAAATCCCAAATCATTATAGTCTGCATCCACCAGTACATGCTTAATTGTAATATCTGCAATCTCATCTTCCGTCACATTATAATCCTCTGGGTGGAGTGCTTGATATAATTGGAGAAGATATTTTTTATCTTGAAACAAATTCGTGAATACGCTGTCCTTTATCTTGCGTTTTGGAGTACTTTGTGCCATTTTACCACCTCGCTCATGACAATTATACAGAAAATCGTTCGTACTTACAATTAAATTTACATTAACTTTCTTTCCTGTACGGTTTGCCTTGTCCGAATAATATGCTGCGGCTGTTTGGTACTGGTTTTGATTAAGAAGCCTCTTATAGTTAATAACTCTTCATATCACCCTGAGATTCTTCCTGGAAGCAGCTAATAACAGAATTGATTGCCTGTATCTGCCTGGGAGTCAGGCCTGCAACAGAAATAGTCTGAGGTTCTCTGGTCTCACAGCCTAAAAGATAGTCGGTAGTCACTTTATAGATGGAAGCCAGCTTAATTAAATTACCAAGGGAGGGCTGCCTGGAGCCGGACTCATATAAGCCAATCATACTTTTAGAAACTCCGATTAATTCGGCTACTTGCCATCTGGATAACCCGCAGTTATGCCTTGATGTCTGTAAACGTTGTGCCAATTCTGCAATCATAATTACCTCCTCTTTGAAACAGCAAGAATGTCTAAATTATTTTTCCCTATTTCTAAGCATATAACCGAAAAAGACAACAAACGGTTGCTTAGGACAACTTTAAGTAGTATACTGGGGGGGTAATGTATGTAGATTGGAAAAAGGAGATGCTGCGAAAGCAGCAGAAAGGGAGGCGACGGTGAAAAAGGTACAAAAGAAGAGCAAATCTATTTTACAAAATCTGAGAGGAATCAGGAATCTGTCTCTGATACTCATGGTTGTATTGGGAGTAGTATCTCTGCTTGGAATACGGAGGTTGAACGAGCAGATAGATACTATGGAAAAGAAGAGCCTGGCAAATACGCAGTATATCTGGGAAATACGGGGAAACTTGAATGCGGTAGGAAAGCAGCTTCTGGTCGCTTTGGCAGAAAATAATGATGCGGAGATTGCAGAATATATAGAAGAAATGGGTACAGTTACCAGGCGGACAGAAGAAGTGATTGCTCTGTATAAGTCTAATCACCGTATTGACGAGGCCCTGCTGGATGAATTTTTGAAAAATTTTGAGCAGATTAAGCATTACAGAGAGGAAATGACAAGCCAAATCCGGCTGAATACCCAGGAAGGCAACGCTGAGGCTTTTAGATTATATGAGGAGCACTATAAAGATTTGCTGGATGCGGCAAGCGGGATTTTGGAGGAAATTGATGCTGCACAGAGGGTTATTGTCAATAAGCAGATTCAAAAGGCAGATTTGACATTCTGGGGTGTATCTGCATCCGTTATAATCTGTATTTTGGGCGTTGCTATTGTATTAACGAAGAAGAATAATGAAATGATGAAGAATATCATGAAGCCGCTGGATGGAATAGAAAAGGCCGTATGTGCCCTGGCTCAGGGAGATTTTGATTTTGAAATCCGGTGTGAGAGTGAGGATGAGCTGGGAAGAGTATGTAAAAGCATGCAGGAGAGCTTTGGGCTTCTGAAGAAGATGATTCTGGAAATGAGAGACTGCTTCAGGGAATGGGGAGCAGGCAATTTAACGGTCTCTCCCTCCATGACCTTTCCGGGTGAGCTTAGAAATATCGAGATTTACGAAGAAGAAATGCTGCGTAAATTAAAAGAAGTGTTTAAGGGAATTAAAAGCAGCGTAGAAACCGTCAATGGCGGAAGTCAGCAGTTCAGCAGTGCATCATTGGATTTGGCGGAGGGAGCAACGCAGCAGAGCCAGGTTATGCAGACGGTATCGGAAAGTTTTCAGGAAATAGCAAACCAGATTCAACATACTTCCCAGGAGGCAAAAGAGGCAGAACAACTGGTAAGGAAAACCAGTAAGATTACCGGAGGCAGCCAGGTGAAAATGGGCGAGATGCTGCAGTCTATGGAAGAGATTACGCAGATAACCCAGTCTATGGGCAGAATTATTGAGTTGATTGGCGGAATAGCCTCCCAGACGAATCTGTTGGCCTTGAATGCAGCCATAGAGGCGGCCAGGGCAGGAGAAGCAGGAAGAGGATTTGCAGTAGTGGCTGAGCAGGTTAAGGTTCTGGCACAACAGACTTCTGATTCTGCAAAGGAAACGGAAACGTTGATAGAACAGACTTTAAATACGGTAGCAGCAGGAAATGAAATTGCTCAGGCAACCAGTGGGGCGTTGGAAGAAATCGCAGACTGCATAGGTCAGGTTTTGGAAACGGTGGACAATATTTCCAGGGCGGCACAAAGAGAAGCCGAAGAGACGAGCCGGATTTTCGGGGATTTGGATGTGGTATCAAATATTGCACAGAGCAACTCTGCAACCAGTGAAGAGATAGCGGCCTCCAGCCAGGAGCTGGCAGCTCAGGCGGAAACTCTGAATCTATCTCTGGCACAGTTTGAAATTTAAAGCTGGAAACGGCAGCTTAAGGATTTACAAAAGAACAGCCGGGTGTTAAACTGAATTTATAACCAATTAAAATCTACCCTGTATCTGAAACAGGGAAACCGTATACAGAACGAAAAAAGGCCGGTTCAGCAACCAGCCTTTTTTCGTTGAATCAGGAAAGAGGAACGACGTAGAAGTTTTCTTCGGTTGGGGCAGCCCCTCCGCCGGGAGAGGTTTTCCGGAACAATGCGGCTTCTACCTCGTCCACATCAATTACCCGGTCAAAGGTGCTCAGAGAATGGTATTCCCTGAGGGAATCATCGGTGTAGCCGTGTTTTCCGCCCTCGGCAATATAAGGAAGAAGGGTACCATCCTTTAGCTTGAACCCGCAGAAGGCAGGAGGTTCGCTTGGCAGCTTTGTGGATACTGGATTGCCTTCGCTGTCCAGGGCTTCCACCTCAAAGTACTCTCCCTGGAAGAGGTAGTTTATCTTTGCCGAAATGGGGGACAACTCAAGAGAATCCACCACGGCGCCGGATTCTCCCAGAGGATAGGACAGGGGGTAGCTGACGGAGCTGTCTTTCCCGGTCAGGGGGAGATTAAAGGCCCATTTTCCGTCCGCCACTGAGCTGAACCCTGCCTTATAAAGTGTTCCCAAATTGGTAAACTCTACATGGACGGTTTCCCCGAGCAGGGATTTATCAACAGGGGAATGAGCAATGATAACATATTCCAGGTGTCCTTCCTCATTGACAAAACGGTCTTTTATGCCTCCGCTTTCCGTAAATTCCAGAGGAGAGCCGTCAAGGTAAACGGGTTTTGCCAGGGAATCGCTTACGATACCGTTAAAAAAACTGCTGTTCGTATTCAGAAAGCTATCCGGGGAATTAGGGTCATCTCCCAGATATGCGTCAACGAAGTCGAAGCCGGGCTCTTTTCCGTCGGGAAGAGCAAAGCCTTCCACGGAAAAGGATAAATAAGCAAAGTACTTGTCGACAATGATTTCCAGCGGCCTGATGGTGATTCCATTCTGTGTGACCGCCATGGAATCATAATCAGGAGCTTCCTTTAGCACGGTAGCCAGTCCCTCGTCAATCAGTTCCTGCTGCCGGGCTTCATCGGCCTGTAAGGCTCCCTGCATACCCCGGCTCCAGTGATGGTATGCCGCAGCGGCAGCAGCGGTAATTCCGGCAGCGCCTAACATACAGATACACAGAATGGCAGCAGCCGGGTGTTTAAATCGTTTTCCTCTGGTATTCTTTGAATCTTCTTTACTTTTCTTCTTTTTCATTTCTGTCATGGTTTCACCTTCCGTTTTAATTTTGGCGAAGGCGAGGGCTGCTTTTTTCTGAACGATTTCGGGAATATCAACATCTTTTGTAAATATGTTTGTTTCTTCTTTTTTCATGAGCCATACTCCTTTCCGCTGTCCCGATAATACAATGCAAGCTTTTTGCGTCCCCGCGACAGCCTTGTTTTGACCGTACTGGGGGGAATGTTAAGGATAGAGGATATTTCATCGATACGATACCCTTCTCCATAAAACAGGGTAATGACAGCCCGATATTTCTCATCCAGTGTGGATAATGCTTCCTTTAATTCCAGATTGTAATGGTCCTCGCATACCGGTTCTTCGTACTCCTCAAGGCTGGTATTTTTCAAGGATTTTTTCCGGATGGCATAGCAGTTGTTAATCAGGATTCTGGTCATCCAGGTCTTAAAATATTGGGGCTGCCTCAGAGTGTCAAGCTTTTCCCAGCAAATCAGGATGGTGTCCTGGATGGCATCGGAAACATCTTCATCATTCATTAAAATGGCCAGCGCTACCTTATACATATCCTTAAGATAAAGCTGCATCAGCTCGGTAAAAGCATCTGCGTCCCGCCTTCTTGCTTTTTTAATCAAATAGGTTGTTTCTGTTTTCTGCATCATGCAGTCCTCCTGTGTACACAGTGCAGGATTTTGTCCTGCATACATTAGAAAAAGATGCAAACCAAAAAGTCTCATTATATTTAAAAAAAATTATTTCTGGTTTTTTCAGGTGTAATTATCACTTAATAATTATTTTAGAAATATTTTAGCCATAACTTGTTGACAATAGGAATAGTAAATGCTATTTTATGGTAAGAAGATATTAGCACTCAAAAGGAGAGAGTGCTAATAACCAGGAAAGGAGTGATGGCATTGCAATTAGATGAGAGAAAAATGAAGATACTGCAGGCCATCATTCATAATTATCTGGAAACCGGAGAACCGGTAGGCAGCAGAACCATTTCCAAATATACGGACTTAAATTTAAGCAGCGCCACCATCCGTAACGAGATGGCGGATTTGGAGGAGATGGGATATATTTTACAGCCCCATACCTCAGCCGGACGGATTCCTTCCGATGCAGGCTATCGGCTGTATGTGGATATGATGATGGAAGAGAAGGAAAGGGAGGTAGAAGAGCTAAAGGAGGTACTTCTGGAAAAGGAGGACCGGCTGGATAATCTGCTGAAGCAGACCGCCAAACTTCTGGCCGTAAATACCAACTATGCCACCATGATTTCCACCCCCAGCATTTACCACAATAAGCTGAAATTTATTCAGCTTTCCAGAGTGGAGAAGAATCAGCTTCTAGCGGTTATCGTTATTGAAGGAAATGTGATTAAGAACACCATTATGGATGTGGATGAGGTACTCACCGATGAGACGCTTTTGAAGCTGAATATTTTGCTGAATACTCATTTGAACGGTATGGCTATTGAGGAAATCAACCTGCCTTTGATTACGGCCCTTAAGCGGCAGGCAGGAATCCACAGTGAAATTATCAGTGAAGTAATCGACGCCGTAGCCGAAGCCATTAAGGCCGACGAGAATCTGGAGATTTATACCAGCGGAGCCAATAATATTTTTAAATATCCGGAGCTGGCGGATAACCAGAGGGCCAGTGAGCTGATTAGTACCTTTGAAGAGAAGAAGGAACTGACGGAGCTGGTAAAGGAAACTCTCTCTGAGGAGCGCAAGACGGCTATTCAGGTCTATATTGGCAAGGAATCGCCGTTGGAGAATATGGAGGACTGCAGCATCGTTACCGCCACCTATGAGCTGGGTGAGGGGATGAAGGGAACCATCGGAATCATCGGCCCCAAACGGATGGACTATGACAAGGTGGTAGATAACCTGAAGAATGTGATGCAGCAGTTGGATGCGGTATATAAAAAGGAATAGAAAGGAAAGATAGTCGTGCAGGACATTTTTGATGAAGAATTAGAAAATATGGCGGCAGAAGAGATGGCTGAAGAAAGTGCAGAGGCTTTTGAACATTCGGAAGACGCCCGGGAAGAGACGGCGGAAGACCAAAGTTTTGGCGAAGCCGATGGGGAGGAGAGCGAGAAGCTGACTGCCCAGGAGGCGTCAGAGGAAGAGACTTTAGAGAATAAAAAGGGAGATAAGAAATTTTTCCAGAAAAAAGCGGATAAGAAGACAGCAGCCCTGGAGGAGAAGGTTGCTGAGCTGGAAGATAAGACGAAGCGTCAGATGGCAGAGTTTGACAACTTCCGCAAGCGTACGGAAAAAGAAAAGTCCCAGATGTTTGAAACCGGTGCAAAAAGCGTAATTGAGAAAATCCTGCCAATAATCGACAACTTTGAGCGGGGGCTGGTTACGGTGGAAGAAGACAACAAGGATTCTTTTTACGACGGGATGTGCATGATTCACAAGCAGATGCTGGCGGAGCTGGAAAAAATCGGAGTTACCCCCATTGAAGCGCTGGGGCATGAATTTGACCCCGATCTCCACAATGCGGTAATGCAGGTGGAAAGCGAAGAATTTGAATCAGGTTTTGTAGCTCAGGAATTATTAAAAGGCTATAAATATAGAGATACTGTGGTAAGGCACAGTATGGTAGCAGTAGTACAATAAGGCGATGTAAATTAATTGAGTCCCGGACTCACATAGAAGGAGGAAATAGTTATGAGTAAGATTATTGGTATTGACTTAGGTACAACCAACAGTTGTGTGGCTGTTATGGAAGGTGGTAAGCCCACCGTTATCGCAAATACAGAAGGAGCCAGAACTACACCCTCTGTAGTGGCTTTTACCAAAACAGGAGAAAGACTGGTAGGTGAGCCTGCAAAGCGTCAGGCGGTTACCAATGCGGAAAAGACCATCTCTTCCATTAAGAGAGATATGGGTACGGACCGCGGCAGAACCATTGATGATAAGAAGTATTCTCCTCAGCAGATTTCGGCTATGATTCTGCAGAAATTAAAGGCAGATGCGGAAAGCTATCTGGGAGAAAAGGTTTCAGAAGCCGTAATCACCGTTCCGGCATACTTCAACGATGCTCAGCGTCAGGCTACCAAGGATGCCGGTAAGATCGCAGGGCTGGATGTAAAGCGTATCATC
>JBNMJJ010000051.1:0-10117 GCA_050873745.1 Lachnospiraceae bacterium
GGAAAAAGGAGGGAAGCCCCTGCTGATTATAGGAAATTTCGGTGGCATAGTAGTCGCAGCCGCTGTCAAAGCCGTAGCGCAAAACCTGGCAGCTTAAATTGTCCGTAACAGCGGAAAGGTTTTCAATATCATTATTGATAATCAAAGTCCCTTCCTCGGGCAGAAGAGCGGCAAAACGATGGAAGGAATGCTGAATGTCCTGCAAATCCTTAAAAAAGTCCAGATGGTCCTCTTCTATATTAAGAATAATACTGATTTTAGGGAAAAAGCTCAAAAAGCTGTTGGTATATTCGCAGGCCTCGGTGACAAAATAAGGAGAACGGCCAAGGCGGATATTTCCCCCGATGGAAGAGAGGATTCCTCCGATGGAAAGGGTGGGGTCCGTATCAGAGGCAAGAAGGACATCCGCAATCATGGACGTGGTTGTGGTTTTGCCATGGGTGCCGCTTACGGCAATGGGAAGTTCATAGTTACGCATGAGCTGCCCCAATAGCTGGGCTCTGGTCAGAGTGGGAAGGTTTCGTAAAAAAGCATCCTTAAGCTCCGGGTTATCCTCCCGAACTGCAGCCGTGTATACTACCAATTCCACCGTATCATCAATATGGGAAATCTGCTGGCCATAGTACACATGGGCTCCGTCCTCTTCCAACTGCCTGGTAAGGGGAGATTCTTGAATATCAGAACCGGATACGGTAAAACCCCGGGATAATAAAATCTGGGCCAGACCGCTCATACTGATGCCGCCTATTCCCATAAAATAAACATGAACAGGTTTTTTAAAATCAATTTCAAACATAATTTGCCTCCTGATGCAGTCAGCGCAAAACTCATAAGCCTTTAAGGAAGTGATGCCGGAGTGAGTCCGGCATATGCCCCGGCGGGCCTTTTGCGCTTTCTTTATTTCATTATACCTTTTCAAACACAAAAAACAAAGCTCTTTTCCTCATGGGAGCGGTAAAATACAAGGATGAAAATATCGGAAATAACTTTCAAAATAAAACAAAAAAAGAATATTTTGTACAAATAAATGGAAAATATGGTTCGATTTGACAAAAAATTCAGTGTTAATATTAAAAAAACAAACAGAAAACGTTTTCGACTATTAAAAATGCACAAATTATTTAGAAAAATGAAGAAAATCTTTATAAAATTCATTCACTTATTTTCTTCTCTATGTTATAATTATAACTACGCATAGAAGGCGATAAGAGAATTAGAGGTGATGACATGATTAAGAAAGAAATGATTGCCATGCTGTTGGCTGGAGGCCAGGGAAGCCGTCTGGGTGTTCTGACATCCAGGGTTGCAAAGCCTGCAGTAGCATTCGGTGGAAAGTATCGCATTATTGATTTCCCATTGAGCAACTGTATCAATTCCGGGGTTGATACGGTAGGTGTACTGACTCAGTATCAGCCGCTTCGATTAAATACGCACATCGGCATTGGAATTCCCTGGGATTTGGACCGTAATATCGGCGGCGTAACCGTATTGCCGCCCTATGAGAAGAGCGCTAACAGTGAATGGTATACCGGAACGGCTAATGCCATTTACCAGAATTTAGCTTACATGGAGACCTATAATCCGGAATATGTTCTGATTCTGTCAGGAGACCATATTTATAAGATGGATTATGAGGTCATGCTGGATTTTCATAAACAGAACAATGCGGAATGTACCATAGCGGTAATGCAGGTTCCCATAGAGGAGGCTAACCGGTTTGGTATTATGATTACCAATGAGAACCGCCAAATTGTGGATTTTGAGGAGAAGCCGGACAATCCCAGAAGCAATCTGGCATCTATGGGCATCTATATATTCAACTGGAAGACGTTGAGGGATGCCTTAATCCGTATGGCAGACCAGCCGGCTTTGGACTTTGGTAAACATATAATTCCTTATTGCCACAGTCAGGGCGCACCTCTATATGCTTATGAATTCAATGGTTATTGGAAGGATGTGGGAACCTTAAGTTCCTATTGGGAAGCAAACATGGAACTGATTGATATTGTTCCGGAATTTAATCTGTATGAAGAATACTGGAAGATTTATACCAAGAGCGATATTCTTCCGCCCCAGTATCTGGCAGGCAGCAGTGTTGTAGAAAGAAGCATTATAGGTGAAGGAACGGATGTTTATGGAGAGGTTTACAATTCGGTAATCGGCTGTGGTGTTACCATTGGCGAGGGTACCGTAATCCGGGATTCCATTATTATGAATAATACGGTGATTGGAGCAGGCTGTGAGCTGAATAAAGCCATTGTTGCAGAGAAGGCGGTTATTCAGGACAGAGTAAGGCTGGGAATCGGGGAAGAGGCAGAGAATGAAACCCACCCGCATATTTACAGCCACGGCCTGGTATGTATTGGTGAGAAGAGTGTTTTGCCGGAAGGCTTAACGGTAGGAAAAAACGTCTGCATATTCGGTGAGACGGGCAAGGATGATTATGATAACCTGACTCTTGCCAGCGGAAAAACATTAATTAAGGCAGGTGATGAATAGTGAGAGCAATTGGTATTATTTTAGCAGGTGGTAATAACCACAGAATGAAGGAATTATCCAGGAAGCGTGCCATTGGCGCCATGCCAATCGCAGGCAGCTATCGGAGCATAGATTTTTCCCTGAGCAATATGTCCAATTCCAATATCAAGAAGGTGGCTGTTTTTACCCAGTATAATGCCAGAAGCCTGAATGAACATCTGGGCTCTTCCAAGTGGTGGGATTTCGGACGTAAGCAGGGCGGCCTGTCCGTATTTACACCGGCAGTAACCTCAGAAAACAGCGCATGGTACAGAGGAACAGCCGATTCTCTTTACCAGAATCTGTTTTTTTTGAAGAACAGCCATGAGCCTTATGTAGTAATTGCATCCGGTGACTGCGTTTACAAGATGGATTATAATAAGGTGCTGGAATATCATATTCAGAAGAAGGCAGATATTACGGTGGTTTGCAAGGACATGCCAAAGGATGTACCCATAGAGCGTTTTGGGACGATTAAGATGAATGAGGAAAGCCGTATTGAAGAGTTTGAAGAAAAGCCCGTTGTGGCGAAAACCAATACTATTTCCTGTGGAATCTATGTCATCCGAAGAAGGCTTCTGATTGAGATGATTGAGCGGTCTGCACAGGAGGACCGTTATGATTTCGTAAAAGACGTACTTATCCGCTATAAGGAGCAGAAGCGTATTTTTGGATATAAGATTAAAGAATACTGGAAGAATATTGCCTCTAT
This sequence comes from Lachnospiraceae bacterium, assembly GCA_050873745.1. GTDB lineage: Bacteria > Bacillota > Clostridia > Lachnospirales > Lachnospiraceae > SFDP01. Next base: position 3,230 of record JBNMJJ010000051.1, read on the forward strand.
TGAGGATTACTTTCAGACCAATATGGACTTTTTAAAGCCTGAAATCAGGGATTATTTCTTTAAAACCTACCCGGATATTTATTCCAAAGTAGATGATTTGCCGCCGGCTAAGTATAACGTCGGCTCCAAGGTAAGAAACAGCCTGATTTCCAGCGGCTGTATCATCAATGGTGAGGTGGTTGATTCGATTATATTTAAGAAAAGTTTTATCGGTAATAACTGTGTGATTAAAAACTCCATTATTTTAAATGATGTATACATCGGGGACAACACCTACATTGAGAACTGTATTGTAGAAAGCCGGGATACGATTAAGGCTAATTCCTATCACAAGGGTGAGGATGGAATTAAGATTGTGATAGAAAGAAATGATCGTTACATTATTTAACTGACAGCGGAAACTGTCATTTTACAAAAGATGAGGGAAGAACTAATGATAATTACAGATGTATGGGTAAGAAAGGTTACGAAAGAGGGGAAATTAAAAGCTATTGTTTCTATTACCATGGACAATGAATTTGTAGTTCATGACATTAAGGTAATTGAAGGAGAGAAGGGGTTATTTATCGCAATGCCCAGTAAGAAGGCGGCAGACGGTGAATATCGGGATATAGCGCATCCTATTAACTCCGCAGCCAGAGAGAGGATTCAGAGCAGGATTCTTGAGGCTTATGAGAAGGCACTGGCCGAGGAGAGTAAGAGTCTAATGGAATAAGAACAGCATTTAAGGGCCGTTGCAGTTTGCGATGGCTCTTTTTATTGAGGAAGGGTGTTCTTGACTGGAAATCGAAGTTTAGGTATATTGGATAGCGTGAGAAGAAGTTCTAAGGCTCACAGCAGAGGCTGTTTTGCCAAGAACTTCTAATCTCACGCTGGAGAATGCCCAGAAAACGGGCATTCTCCTTGCAGATTTGAAATGCCGCAGGGCGGCATTATGGGATTAGGATGCAAATGGATTAGAAAGAAGGATGGGGAAAAGAATGTATATTATAGTAGGTCTGGGCAATCCCACGAGAGAATATCATAATACAAGACATAATATTGGTTTTGACATCATAGATAAACTTGCAGACGGTTATTCTATTGATGTTTTGGAAAAAAAGCACAAAGCCTTGATAGGCAAGGGTGTGATTGACGGAAACAAAGTGATTTTGGCAAAACCCCAGACCTATATGAACCTGAGCGGAGAGAGTGTGCGGGAGCTGGTAGATTATTATAAAATCGACGAGGAGCAGGAACTGATTGTGATTTATGATGATATTTCTCTGGATGTGGGTCAGCTTCGTATACGCAAGAAGGGAAGTGCAGGAGGCCATAACGGAATAAAAAGTATTCTGGCTCATTTGGGACATGATGTGTTTCCCCGTATTAAAGTGGGCGTGGGGGACAAACCCAGAGGCTGTGACCTGGCGGATTATGTTTTGGGACATTTTACGAAGGAAGAGCGTGCGGTTATGGAGGAAAGCGGTGAGAACGCCGTAAAAGCCATCCGGGATATTCTTGCCGGTGAAATCGACAGAGCAATGAATACCTATAATAAAAAAGTAAAGCAGGTGGAATAAGTGGAAGGATTAATGATACCCCTAAGGGAATTGGCAGAATACGATAAGATGAAAGAGCTTTTAAAGAAAAAGGCAGAAGCCCTTTCTCTTACAGGCTGTGTGGATTCCCAGAAGCTGCATATGATAGCCGGGCTGGGGGAGAGCTTTCCTCTTAAGGTAATTCTTACCTTCAGTGATTTGAGGGCCAGGGAAATTGCAGAGGATTTTCGCTTTTATGACAGAAATGTATGCGTTTATCCCGGAAAGGACTTGATTTTTTACCAGGCGGATATTCAGGGGAATCAGTTGGTCAGGGAGAGGATAAAGGCCCTTAAGCGGATTGCCGAGGGGCGGCCGGTGACGCTGGTGACTACCTTCAGTACCCTGCTGTCTCCCATGATGCCTTTGGAGCGTTTTTTGAAGAATACCTTGCACATCAGCAGAAGAAGCCAGGTGGAAGAAGGAAAACTGGCGGAAAGGCTGGTGACTATGGGCTACGAAAAGACCCATCAGGTAGAAGGGCCGGGGCAGTTCAGCATTCGGGGCGGAATTGTGGATATTTTTGACCTGACCCAGGAAAACCCCTATCGTATAGAGCTTTGGGGAGAAGAGGTGGAATCCTTAAGGAGCTTTGACGTACTGAGCCAGCGCTCCATTGAAAATCTGGAGTCGGTTTCCGTTTATCCGGCTACTGAGCTGATTCTGACGGATGAAGAACTAAGAGCCGGAATCGGTCGAATCAAACAGGAGGCAGAAAAACAAAGCCAGCAGCTTCGAAAGCAGTTTCTGACACAAGAGGCCCATCGTCTGACCGTCCATATCAAAGAGCTGGAAGAAGAGGTTCTGGAATTGAAAACCGGAGTCAATCTGGAAAGCTATATTTATTATTTTTTACCTCAGGTACAATCCTTTATGGATATGTTTCTGGGGAAAAAATGCTGCGTTTTTCTGGATGAGCCTGTGCGGATAAGGGAGCATATCGACGGGGTGGAGCTGGAATTTCGAGAGAGCATGAGTCACCGTCTGGAGAAGGGCTATGTGCTGCCGGGGCAGACCGGAATTTTGTTTGACCGGGAAGCAATTCTTTCGAAGGTGGAAAAATATCCTGCGGTGCAGATTGGCTTTATGGAGGATAAGGCTGTTTTACTGAGGACGGAGCATCGCTTCAATATTATGGCTAAGAGCATTGCGCCCTATAACAACAGCTTTGAGCTGTTAATCAAGGATTTAAAACGGTATAAAAAGGAGCAGTACAGAGTCATTCTTTTATCCCCTTCCAGAACCAGGGGAAAAAGGCTGGCTATGGATATGCAGGGTGAAGGACTGAACGCTTTTTATACCCAGGACCCTTTTCGGCAGGTGCAGCCGGGGGAGGTGCTGGTGTATTATGGCAGTATCAAACGGGGATTTGAATATCCTCTCCTTAAATTTGTGGTTATCTCTGAGGGGGATATTTTCGGAAAGGAAAAACGGAAAAAGAAGGCGGTCAAAAAATACGAGGGAACGAAAATCCGGGATTTCTCCCAACTCCAGGTAGGTGATTATGTGGTGCATGAAAGTCATGGATTGGGTATCTACCGGGGAATTGAGAAGGTAGAGGTAGAAAAGGTAGTCAAAGACTATATGAAAATAGAATACCGGGATGGGGGAAATCTGTATATTCTTGCGACCGGCTTTGATGTGATTCAAAAATACGCTTCTGCCGACGCCAGGAAGCCTAAGCTGAACAAGCTGGGAACGAAGGAATGGATGAAAACCAAGTCCAAGGTAAGGGGAGCGGTTCAGGAGATTGCAGGAGAGCTGGTGGAGCTGTATGCCAAAAGGCAGCAAAAACAGGGCTTTTCTTTTGGGAAGGATACGGTATGGCAGCAGGAGTTTGAAGAACTGTTTCCCTATGAAGAAACGGAGGACCAGTTAAATGCCATTGAGGCCACCAAGGAGGATATGGAAAGCAACCGGATTATGGACCGTTTAATCTGCGGGGACGTAGGCTTTGGCAAAACAGAGATTGCCATTCGTGCGGCCTTTAAGGCAGTGCAGGATGGAAAACAGGTGGCCTTTTTGGTGCCCACTACCATTTTGGCCCAGCAGCACTATAATAACTTTATTCAGAGAATGAAGGATTTTCCAATCCGGATAGATTTAATGTCGAGGTTTCGGACGGCGGCTCAGCAGAAAAAAACGCTGGCGGATATGAAAAAGGGCCTGGTGGATATTGTGATTGGCACCCACAGGATTCTCTCCAAGGATATGGAATTTAAGGACCTGGGGCTTTTGATTGTGGATGAAGAGCAGCGTTTCGGTGTGGGCCATAAGGAAAAAATCAAGCAGATGAAGGAGGATGTAGACGTACTTACCCTGTCGGCAACACCCATTCCCCGTACTCTTCATATGAGCCTGGTGGGGATTCGGGACATGAGCGTTTTGGAGGAGGCGCCGGGGGAACGTCTGCCGATTCAAACCTATGTCTGCGAATACAATGAGGAAATGGTAAGAGAGGCCATTGTCCGGGAGATGTCCAGAGGAGGCCAGGTCTACTATGTATACAATCGGGTAAGCACCATTGCGGATATGGCCATGTCCATACAGCAGTTGGTGCCGGAGGCGAACGTGTCTTTTGCACACGGACAGATGAAGGAGCAGGAGCTGGAGAAAATCGTATACGATTTCATCAATGGAGAAATTGACGTTTTGGTTTCCACTACCATTATTGAAACCGGTATGGATATTTCCAATGTGAATACCATGATTATCCATGATGCGGACCAGATGGGGCTTTCCCAGCTTTATCAGCTTCGGGGGCGTGTGGGAAGAAGCAATCGTGTAGCTTATGCTTTTTTCATGTACAAACGGGATAAAATCCTGAAGGAGATAGCGGAAAAAAGGCTCCAGACCATCCGGGAATTTACGGAGCTGGGAAGCGGTTTTAAAATCGCCATGCGGGATTTGGAGATTCGGGGAGCAGGCAATCTTCTGGGAAAAAAACAGCATGGCCATATGGAGGCGGTAGGCTATGATTTATACTGCAAAATGCTGAATGAGGCGGTAAAAAATCTGAAGGGAATATCCACCGCTATGGAGGACTTTAATACGCTGGTGGATTTAGATGTGGACGCCTTTATTCCGCCTTCTTATATCGTAAATGAAATACAGAAGCTGGATATTTATAAGCGGATTGCTGCCATTGAAAGCGGAGCGGAAAGCGAGGAAATGCGGGAAGAGCTTCTGGACAGGTTTGGGACGGTTCCTCAAAGTGTGGAAAACCTGTTAAGAATTTCACTGATTCGGGTAAAAGCCCACGGAATCTATATAACGGAAATCAAGGGAAAGCAGGAGAGGATTCTGGTCTATATGAAGCCGGATGCCCCCATACGGGTGGAAAATATTCCTTCCCTTTTGCAAAAATACAATAAAAAGGCCACTTTCACGGCTAAAGGAAATCCCTATTTTTGTTTTCGATATAAAAAGACTGGGCTGGTGGAGAAGGATGCAGAGCTTTTGCTTGCTTTGACGGAAGAAATTTTACAGAATATGGAAGAAATCCTGATTTAAAAAACCGGGGCATAGAAGCGTAAAAGCTGTCTATGCCCCGGTTTTTATTTGAGGAAAAACTGATTAAAGCATGTCCCATACCGGATTTGCGCTGCAAAGCAGCTATTCCTCACCGGGTTTCTCGTGTATAAGGATGAGGCTATTCCCAGCCTTTGCAGACATCCACCCATTCACAGCAGCCGGAGTAGGTTTCCAGCTCCGGGATGGTCAGTTCGATGGCGCTGTTGCTGCTTCCGCAGGCAGGGAAAACGGTGGTAAAACGCTTAAGGGATTCATCCAGATAAACCCTGACCCCTTCTTTAATGGCAAAAGGACAGACACCCCCTACGGCATGTCCGATAAATTCCAGGGTCTGCTCCGGGGAGAGCATTTTGGCCTTGCAGGAAAAATATGCCTTATACTTGGCGTTGTCAATTTTGGCATCGCCTGCGGTAACCACCAGCACAGGCTTTTCGTTTGCCATAAAAGCGAGGGACTTGGCAATACGGCAGGGCTCACAGTTAAGGGCCTGGGCTGCCAGTTCCACGGTGGCGCTGGATACTTCAAATTCCCGGATGCGCTCCTCCATATGGAAGGACTTAAAATATTCTCTCACATTTTCAATAGCCATAGTGTTTCTCCTTAATTGGCAGATTTTTGTTTGGTGTCATACCAGTCTCCATGATGCCGCTTGGCGGCATCCCAAATCCCGATGAAGAGTGTGCTTACAGATTATCCCAACTCCATTCCTCTTCCTCTTCCTCCTCTGTATCTTCTAAAGGAGAGGTTTTTTCCTCCGGGGAAGGGGATTCTTCCACTGTGGAAATTTCACTGTCTGTCGTTATCTCAACCGTAGAATCAGCCGGGGCTTCGCTGCCAGCAATTTTCTCGACTGTAGAAACAACCGAAGTTTCATCGCTGGTCTCTTCTGCTACGGGAGTGGCAGGTTCTATATTTCCGGCCGTAATTACAGGAATCGTTTCGCTCTGATAGGAAGCGGCCTCCTGTTCGGGATTTCCTCCTAAATGTCTGGTACCGCTAATCTTGCAGTAGAAGAGAGTATCCGCTAAAGTAAGGTAAGGCATAAGGTAGACGATATAAAAAACGAAAACTAAAATTGTCAGCAGGAAAATAAGCCTGAGGGCATTTATGCTGACCACGATAATCGGGGCGATATTAAACAACGGCGCTATAAAGGAGTATGCACAAAGTATAGCTAAGGAAAAGATAAAGGAAGGTATTAATAACCAGGGAATAAAGGATAACTGTAAAAGAATATACTCCCACATATGCCCCTTCATTATCCGGCGGCTTTCCAGCAGCACTTCCACGGCGGAAAGCTCCGGCTGGTCTGCCATCACATAATAAATCCAGTGAAAAGGCAGAAACAGAACAATCGTCAGAATAAAAAGGACGATATAGCACAGGAAATACAGCCCCCAGGAATTGCTGTTAAGAGCCAGAACGAGGGGAACGTCGATAAGCCAGCCATACGCCACAGAAATCAGGGCAATCAAAAGGAAAGTCAAAAAGGATTGGCCAAACTGGTGGAAGCCCTGGAATATGGTGGTAAGCTGTGGAGCAGCTCCTGAGGCAACCTCCAGATAAAACATGACAGTTCCCAGGGATAATGGAGCTATAATAATAAACAGGATAATAAGGCTAAGAATACTCATAGGGGGAAAATCCGCAATAAAAAATAAAGGTACACTATTGATAGCAGCAATAATAAACGTGCATAAAAACAGCATCCCCAGATTGGTTTTAAGTTGTTCTCTGGCTAGACGCTTCAGTTCTTTTCTGGTCACAACAATTA
>JBNMJJ010000052.1:0-10060 GCA_050873745.1 Lachnospiraceae bacterium
AATTTCTTTTTCCTTCTTCTCCGCCTGCTGCTACTGCAAACTCTTTAGTATGTGTTCCTACATGTTCCTTCAGTTTTACATAGAACTGAATAGCAGGTATCTCATGTGTTACATTTCCTACATCTGTCGATCCAATTCCCTGTGTCAGATCACGCTCTATGTATTCTTCTCCAATAAAATCCATGTTCTTTCGCACATAGTCCACCAGCTCAAACAAATCATCCTCGTCATCCTTTTGATGCAGACGGGCCAGGTTCTGGCTGTCGGCCAGCACAATTAATCGGTCTCTGGCCCGGGATGTGGCCACATTAATCAATTCTTTATTATTTTTCAGCCAGTTATAGGTTCCCGGGTAGGTACTGTCCGTAATGGCTGTGGAAAATAACACCACATCCTTTTCATCTCCCTGAAAAGCATGCACCGTACCGCAGACCACATTGGTCAGTTTCTCCTCCCGCAGTCCTTCCTCAATCAGCTTCTTCTGATTCACAAAAGGAGTAATTACCCCGATTTTCCTGCCCTTATGCTGTTTTGCGTAATCGATGACCGCACTCACTTCTTGTGGCGCAGTATTTTTAACCTCCGGGCTGCCGTTTCGAACATCCTGATAAACCAGAGGCTGCGGCTCACTGCTGCTTGAACGGATTACCAAACGTGAAGCATAATATTTTTGGTTATTAAAATCGATAATTTTTTCATGGCACCGATAATGATTCCTTAACAGAATCTCATCGCTCACCGCATCACAGGCCAGGAAGGTTTTATAGGCAGAATTTTTCCGGTAATCATATTCCTCCGGTACCTTATACCGCAGACGCAGCTTTTGGTTTGCCAGTTCATCCAATAAAATTACGGGGTTAAGCTGCTGGGGGTCACCTACCAGCATCAGATTATTTCCCCGGATAACAGGAACCAGAGCCACTGCGGTATTGCACTGGCTGGCCTCGTCCATAATGACCATATCAAACATCGGTGTCGGTTTCCCCAGCTTATGGGCAGAGATACAGGTCGTAATCATCACCGGAAAAATCTTCTGCAGCTTTTTCAGATTCTCCTCCACACCCAGGTACTTGGAAAATCTGGCCCCCTGGTCCTCCCCCTGATATTCAAAAATAATATCATACAGCTCTTTGTATTGATGGTTTCCCAGCTTCTTTATATATCGTGCAGATGTGTAATATAAATACATTAAAAACTGCTCATAATCATCCTCCAGTAAGGCCAGCGCCTCCTCATCCGTAATTTGGCCCGCCTTGCGGATTTTGTCATCTACTTCTTTAAGCTGCCTTCCCTCAATATCCGCCTGAAAAGGCAGCATCCCCATCGCCGCCGTATGCTGCTGATATTCCAGCATCCGATTTAGGGTTTCCCTTCTTTCTTTTAAATCCAAAACCTCATCATACTTTTTCAGCAAATTGGAGAGCTGCTTCACCTCTTCAATTCGATTGTCTTTTCTTCTGTCTAAAGTGGTTTCATAAACGGTAATATTTTTCACCTGTTCATAAACCTCTTTAATATATTCAACCGCTTCTTTCATCTTATTTGCATTTCCCAGCCGCAGTACCGGAAAAGGAATTTTCTTCCCCTTATATTCCAGGCTGGTCAGCTTTTCAAACACACCGTCAATGGGATGATTATTATAAGAGGTAAAAAGAACCGTTCTCTCGTTAAAAAATGCGGTGACAATGGTATTGATAATGGTATTCGTTTTCCCCGTTCCCGGCGGTCCCTGAATATAGGCAAGGGGGTATTTCATCCCATTATTTATGGCCAAAAGCTGGTCCAGGTTAATGTTCTGGTTAAGCAAAGTAATGGGATACTCCCTGCTTCTTCTGGGACGCCTTACCAAATCCCCGAAAAAGGCTTTTAGAGGAACCGTCGCCTTATCATCATGGTACATCTCGATAATGGCCTGATATTCTTTATGTAAATCCAGCACCACATCCAGGCCCAGTCCAATAACATAGGGCATATCGTCAATCCCTGTAACCTGCCTGCCCTGTCTGGTAATACAGTCTTTTATCTTTTCCTGATTATGTTCAAAATCCTTTAACAGCTCGTATTCCTCTGCATCCAGATATTTACGGATACTCTCTTTATTTTCCCCCATATAATATTCTGTACAGATGCTGATTTCCGGCTCCGGTCGTAAAATCCTGCATTTCACATCCAAATTCAGCTTTCGGTAGGCCAAAACATACAGCCCCTTTTCACTATGAATGCTCAATACGTTCATCGCCAACTGCTGAATGACCAGCTTCCCGTCTCTGCGTGGTTTTTCTTCCATTTTCACCTGAAAATTTTTTACAATCGTCTGAAACTGCTCCGGGCTCAACTCATATCCCTCACCAGTAAAGCTTTCCCTGTCTAAAAAATGAACCAACTCGAAGTCAGAATAATAGGGTGTTGTATCCATACGGTTACACATTTCCAGATAATTCAGTATCTTCAGGTTGGCTGCATTATTGAATAGCGTCTTATATTCGTCAGGATTGAGATAAATATCCTCTACCAGTTCCTGGTTGACAGGGCAAAAAGAGCCCTCTATCACCTGTGAGGACAAAATGGAATCAATATAGATATAGTCGAAGGTCTCTGTAGTCAATTTAGTCAGATGCAGGCCCTCAACCTTCATCGTCCGTCTTGCTATATTCAGCTCCAGGATGCCAATCCAATACCTGGTTATCTGCTCATCTTTATTTTTGTATTCTATTTTCAGCCATTTTCCTTCGTGAATCGCCCGGAAAATATCCTGGTATACACTGTTCATGGGAGATTTTCCTGAGAGTCAAACAGCTTTTTCAACTCCCCATATCCTTCCTCCTCCATCCTGTCATAAGGAATAAATCGCAAAGAAGCGCTGTTCATACAAAAACGAATACCGTTAGGAGATTCCGGGTCCTCAGCAAACACATGTCCCAAATGGGAATTGGCAGCCCGGCTTCTAACCTCTACCCTTCTCATGCCGTGAGAGTCATCCGGCGTCAAAAAGAAGGTATTCGCATCTATTCCTTTGGAAAAAGCTGGCCAGCCGCAGTTGCTGGCATATTTATCCCGGGAAGAAAACAGCGGTTCCCCCGACACCACATCCACATAGATTCCTTTTTCAAAAAAATCCCAGTATTCGTTTCTAAAGGGCGGCTCCGTTCCACTCTCCTGAGTCACATAAAGCTGTTCGGGAGTGAGCTTTAGCTTAATTTCCTCCTGAGAGGGCCTTTCATATTTTGCCGGGTCCACCAGCATTTTACTTGCCGCATCAATCTGTGCCCGGGAAATATGGCAATACCCTCCCGGATTTTTCGTCAGATAATCCTGATGGTATTCTTCTGCTTCATAAAATACCTTCAAAGGTTCCACTTCCACTGCAAACCGGGGATACCTCTCCTTTTCCAGCGAAACTATCCGGTCAATGATGCCTTTTTGTGTATCATTAATATAGTAGATTCCGGTCTGGTACTGGCTGCCCACATCATGACCCTGACGGTTTTCCACGGTGGGGTCAATAACCTCAAAAAAAGAAAACAGCAAAGCAGCCAGGCTCACCTTCCGGGAATCAAATTCCACCTTCACCGTCTCCCGAAATCCGGTCAGTCCCGTACACACATCTTCATAGGTAAGAGCCCTGTCTTCCTCCCATACCCCGTTGGCATAACCAGATACTGCGTCCACAACACCGGGAATAACCTCCATATATTTTTCCAGGCCCCAGAAACAGCCTCCGGCTAAATAAATTACTTCTTTTTTCATCTTTTCCTCCATTCTTTCCTGCCCTATTCCTTCTTTGCAGCGGGCAAGACGATTCGTGCAAAGGTATAGCTCCCCTTAGCAAAAATGGTTCCCTCTTCTGACTTAATCAATACCTCTGTATACACGATTCTCTTCCCGCTTTTCAGCACATTGGCCTCTGCATACACGGTAGTGCAGTTCAGAACCGGACTTAAAAACTGCATATTTCCATCAATAGTTGTGACAACACTGTCAGAACCAGGCATCATCGAGGCCATTCCCGCCGTAGTGTCTCCAATGGCAAATAAATACCCTCCGTGAAGACTTCCCAAAGGATTCAAAAAATCCGGTTTAAGCTCCATTTTGGTCAGACAATGGCCCTCACTGTGTTTGATTACCTTCATGCCCAGAAATTCGCAGAAGGTTCCTCTGATTCTTTCCTGAAAAATACTCACCGCCAGTTCTTCCTGGGTTCTGCCTTCATTTATCTTATCCTGATTTTCCATTCCTACCTCCATTCCAGAGCGCTTCTTCCACCATTCCTGATACGCCCTTAAATAACAAAATACTCTTAACGATTTAAATATGACTAATTCTATCATATTTAAACCTTCCCAACAAAACAACTCCCTGCTGCCAGCCTTATCCCTTCTTTTTCATCTCGTATTCATCCAGAAAATGATGCTTCATGCCACCTGACTTATAGGCAATCACCGTATCCAGATTGACATTTTCCACGCTCTTGAAAATGTGCTTTTCCACTTCAGGATTATACTGCTTCATCTGCTGGATTAATTCCTTTACTTCAATTCGTTTGGACTTGTTTTCCTGGCTGTTGCAGGTGGTACAGGTGTCCGTAAATTTGCAGGCACACTGGATAAAATGAAGATTATTGTAGTCCCTCCACTTCTTAATATCCTCCTCCCGCACCAGATACAGGGGCCGAATCAACTCCATCCCTTCAAAATTTGTACTGTGGAGCTTGGGCATCATCGTCTGAATCTGAGCCCCGTAAAGCATACCCATTAAAATAGTCTCAATCACATCATCATAGTGATGTCCCAGGGCAATTTTATTGCAGCCAAGCTCTTTGGCAAAGCTGTAAAGATGGCCTCTGCGCATTCTTGCACAAAGATAGCAGGGGGATTTTTCCACATGATATACAGAATCAAAAATATCCGACTCAAAAATCTCCACCGGTATTCTCAGCTTCCGGGCATTTTCTTCAATCACCATACGGTTGGCTGCGCTGTAGCCCGGGTCCATGACCAGGAACTTAACTTCAAAGGGAAAATCACTGTACTTTTTCAACTCCTGAAAAAGCTTTGCCATCAGCATGGAGTCCTTTCCCCCGGAGATGCACACCGCAATTCGGTCTCCTTCTTTAATCAGTTCGTAGGTTTTAATGGCTCTGGTAAAGCGGCTCCAGATGGTTTTGCGGAACTTTTTCTGCAGGCTTCGCTCCACCCCTTCACAGATTTCTTTACTTTCCTGCTCTTTTATCTGTTCCATCAGCCAGGTGACATAACCGCCTGCAAGGCTCACTGCGTCGTAGCCCTCATTCCAGAGCTCGTCTGCCACCTTAATACTGTAGCAGCCCTTATGACAGCAGATAACATAACGTTTATTCTTATCCTCCGGGGGATTGGCTAAAAGCTCCTCTGAAGAGATGGCAACCGCTCCGGGAATTTTCCCGTAAGAAAGCTCTGTTTTTGTACGAATATCAATGAGCTGATAGGTATCTTTATCTAATAAGTTTAGTTCTTCTAAGGTAATTTCCAATGTATTACGTTCCTTTCTAACAAAAAACGGCCTTTCCCAAGCCTTTTTTCTCTAATATCCCTAAATATATTACAGTTTATCTTATCCCAAAATTTCCTTCCAATCAATCCTTATTTACAGTAAATTCCTATTACAATTAATCCTTCATTACGATAAAACCTGATTTATGTTATATGAGGGTTTACGTTATGTGCAGACATGAACAGGACGCTGATACATTTGTACCAACGTCCCCTAAACAGCTTTTATCTTTTCATCTATTGCAGCTTTCTACCAGCTTTTTTCCAGGTCAAGATTCCAGTCCACCCTGTAAGGGCCGTCCTCCATGCTCCTGAGCATCCTGTACACCAACTGCCTTTCTCCGCTGCTTTCCTCTGCCCAGTATTCATAGCCCAAAAAATAGCTGTCCATGAACTCATCCCAGGAATCAAAGTGCTGCTGTATCTCCCTGGCCGCCGCCAGAGAACCATCCAGAGCTTCCTCCCTGGTGTAATAACCGGCTAAATAATACCACGAAAACAAATTGGAGGCTCTGGAGTAGTCCCAGCCAATGATTATATCCTCCTCACCTGCCTCATAAAGCTCATAGCATTTGGCATACAGCTTGGCCATTTCTTCTGAAATATCCCAATTTTCATAAAGGAACACAGCCCGGTCTTCCCTGGCTACCTCTCCTAATCCTTCTTCTTCAAAGTGGGCTAAATCTTTTAGCAAAGAAGCATTGTGTCCCGAAGACAGCAGCCACTCCATCGTGTCTTTGGCGCTCTCCCTGTCACTCACTCCCCAGGAGCCGTCCAGTAGCTGCTGTGAAATCAATGCCGAAGTTTCCCCTTCAGGTATTCCTCCATAAATCCTATAGTCCCACCCGTTCAGATAAATAAGCACTGCTCCTGCGGCATTAAACCATGTTATCGTATCCGATTCCCTGAGGACCGACTGAGATGAAGTAATTTCCTTTTCTGCATTTTGGGTTTCCGTTTCTACTTCCGCTGCTGTAGTCTCTTCTTCCTCAATGGTGTTTTCCGTCATCTCCGCTTCCTCCGCCCTGGCCGTTTCCTTCGTGTCCCCACACCCTGTCAGGGCCAGCAGCAGCCAAACACCTAAGATAATGATTCCGCATTTTCTCTTTCTCATTAGTATCTCCCTCCTCTTTAATAGTAGATTCATTATAGCATAATTTTCCTTTTTTCTCCCCTACTAATTTCAAATTTCAAAACCAACTGCCCAGATGCCAAAATCAGCCCCCTGCCAGGCGCTAACAGCCGATAAACAGGGAATAAGCAATAACTATTATCCTGTTTACCGGTAAAAATTTACTTAAATAAATTGTTTATTTTCCTCATCTGTACTATAATACTATTTAGATAGTTTTCTACTATAATACAGCTAAATGCACTAATAGAAAAAGGAGGCCCGAAAGATGACAGATTGAAATGACATCATAAGAGCATTTGAGCGGGAACTGAACAAAAAGGAAGAAGTATTTTTTTCCAACGAAGAAAAACTTCTGCAAAGCATTGCCAACTATCTGGGCGGCTTAAAAGGTATATCCGTCGTAATAGGATATGATACCGACGAAGTTTTGGATTTCTTACAAAAGCCTGCTGCCGAAATCAAAGAGACTTTGGGCGGCGAATGGTTGAACCTGGAGGATTCCGATGTAGATACCCTGGTTTACTCCCTGACAAAAAAGGTCAAGAAATCTGCCGACTTCCTGAAATAATTTTTACCCAACACTTTAAATTAGCAAATGAAAAATAGTAAAAACCCCTTTCAGATTCCTTCGAATCCAAGAAAGGGGTTTTCACCTATTCTATTTTACACACTGACTGAATTTCTGCTTCGTCTCTGTAACCTTTTTCTCTTCTGCCGCAGGAGTAGGATAATAGCCCGCTGCGTGCATACAGTCGAACACATCCTTCTGAATCTCATGCTCCTGATTCAGAATCTTCAGCATGGTCTGTCTCACATCCTCGTGAGTACATTCATTTGCAGCCATGTTAAACTGGCCGGTAGATGCTTTCTGAGCAGCCAGCGCATCTCCATAGATTTCTTTTTCCGTATAAATTCCAGCCATCGTCTTCCCTCCTTAAGATAATTTCTGATACAACTCGTTAAAATGTCCCTGATGCTTCTTGGCAATGCTCTCCATTTTGCATTTAAGTTCTTCCTTATCCGCATGCTCAGCAAGCATCTGGAATTTTTTTACCAGAAGTTCTTCTTCAGAAAGAAGATCTTTAATCGTATTCAATTCTTTTTCTGACAAATGTGTCATACTATATACCTCCTGTTCAGATAATTGTTCCTCTTTCAGTATCTGTAGCAGGAAAAAAAATATTCTTTTTGTAAAAATATTTTCAAAAAATGACACAGTGCCTGATGCTGATTTCCTTTCTATAGTCCTGGAATCAGCAGCTTGAAGCCGGTTTTAAACAGCCAGACTCCCACTGGAATCAGTATAATTGTGCAAAAACATACCAAGCCGATTCCCCACACCAATAATACCAATGGAATGATGATAAACAGCCAAAAAAACGCCTTCAACAATGCACCGGTAACCTTAAACCCAATCCAAAACATACAGGATAAAAATAACATTCCAAAGAAAAAGCCTATCATATACCCTCATCCCTTCTTTTTTATCATAAGTAAGATAAATTTACTCCACTCAAACCGGCCCGTTGGCCGCCCCAGCCGAATGCTCAACCCTGAAACTCTCAATTTCCGCTAAAAACCGCTGCCCGTACTTTGCAAATTTATTCTCACCCACACCGTTTACATTAAGCATTTCGGCTCTTGTTCCGGGCATCTTAACACACATATCGATTAACGTTTTATCACTGAAAATAATGTACGGCGGCAGCGACGCTTCTCTCGCCATTTCAAGCCTGAGGGCCCGGAGCCGTTCAAACAGCCCAAAGCCTGCAGTCGTAAGCCCATCCGTACTCCTTATCTTCGTTTGCTTTCCGGATTCCTTCCGTACCGTTTCCTTTTCTTCAACGGTACGGACAATGACACGGGTACCCGCCTCGCGCAGCCTGCCCATCTCAGGACCCATATGCAAAACACTGTATTTATCCTCCGTCTGGCACAGGTAGCCCTCCTGTACCATCTGACTGATAAGCAGACGGATGAGGGCCTCGCTGCAATCCTGCAGGGCACCGTAGGATTTGTATTCCATAGCGCCGATTTCCCTTAATTTCGCCCGATTTGCTCCAAGTAAGGTCCCCACTACAACACTCAGCCCGTACCTTCCCCTGGTTTCATATACACAATTAATCACCCATTTCGCCTGGGCCGTCATATCCCTTTCCTGATAGGTTCGGTGACAATTACCACATTTTTCACAGGGGGCCTGATTTTTTTCACCAAAATAGGACAGAATATAGTTTCTCAGACATTCCGTGGTCTTACAGTAATTTTCCATCAGACGCAGCCGCTTGAAATCTCTTTCCCGTATCGCTTCAACATCTTCCGGTTCAATATCCGAAAAATCCTTGCTGTCCAACAAAAGCTTTCCAATCATAACATCCTGAGGAGAAAACAGAAGAATACAGCTTGCGGCCTCCCCATCTCTCCCTGCCCGGCCTGCCTCCTGATAATAGTTTTCCATACTCTGGGGCATATTGTAATGGATAACAAAGCGGACATTGGATTTATCGATTCCCATGCCGAAAGCATTGGTAGCCACGACAATCGATGCCCGGTCATAAATAAACTCCTCCTGATTACGCTTTCTTTCCTCATTTCCAAGCCCTGCGTGATACCTGGTTACCGAAATACCTTCCTTAACTAAACGCTCAAATAATTTGTCCACATTCTTTCTGGTAGCGCAATAAATGACGCCGCTGTCATTAGGATGTTTTGCAATATAATCCAAAATAAATTCATCCTTTTTTCTCATATGCTCTACACAGTAATACAGATTTTCCCGGTCAAACCCGGTAACCACAATGCCGGGCTGATTCAGCCCAAGGGTACAGATAATATCCTCTTTGACCTCTTTAGTGGCAGTTGCTGTGAAAGCACTGATAATCGGCCTTTCAGGCAGTCCCCTAATGAAATCAACTATTTTCAGATAACTTGGCCTGAAATCCTGTCCCCATTGCGAAATACAGTGGGCCTCATCCACCGTTACCATGGAAATTTCCGTATTTGCGGCAAACCGCTTAAATTCGCTGCTTTCCAGCCTCTCCGGGGCAACATAGATAATTTTATACTTTCCCTGTCCGGCATATTCCAGGGCTTTGGAAATCTGTGCATCCGAAAGTGAGCTGTTAATATAAGCCGCATGTATTCCGGCTTCATTCAAGGCTTTAACCTGATTCTGCATCAAGGAAATCAACGGCGAAATGACGATGGTAACTCCGGAAAAAAGCAGTCCGGGAACCTGATAGCAAATTGATTTTCCCGCTCCTGTGGGCATAATGGCGCAGGAATCCCTGCCCGATAAAATAATATCAATAATACGTTCCTGACCGGTTCTGAAGGAATCATAGCCGAAAAATTTTTTCAGAATCTGTAATGCTTGCTTATCCATATGCCGCTCCTG
>JBNMJJ010000053.1:0-10039 GCA_050873745.1 Lachnospiraceae bacterium
AATGTAGGCAAGCCACTCTCCATGCTCCTGTGTTTCCAGCCTTTCGTTTAAGGTTTTCAGGATTTCTCTTAAATCCCCCACAATGGAGGCATCGGTTTTGATATTCTTATCCACCTCTGCGGCATCGATGTCAATATGTAAAATTTTTGCCTTTGCGGCGAAGGTTTTGGGATTTCCCACTACCCGGTCTGAGAAGCGGGCTCCAAGGACAATCAGCAAATCACAGTTACTCACTCCCAGGTTGGAGGTTTTCGTGCCGTGCATACCAATCATTCCCGTATAATACTCGTCATAATTATTATAGACTCCCTGGGCCATTAATGTCTCGCAGACCGGAGCCTGTACCTTTGCTGCAAATTCCCGCACCTCCTCGGCCGCACCGGAAATTACCGCTCCACCACCTACACAGATGAAGGGCTTTTTGGCAGAATGAATCATATTAAGGGCGATTTCAATATTCTCATCGGTGTACTGGCCTCGTCTGGTCAGTTCTTCCGCTGCCTTAGGCTCATATTCGCAAAGAGCGGCGGTAACATCCTTGGTAATGTCCACCAGCACCGGGCCCGGTCTGCCGGATTTGGCAATCTTAAAGGCTTTCCGAATAGTGTCCGCCAGAATATTCACGTCCTTTACAATAAAGCCATGTTTCGTGATGGGCATGGTTACTCCGGCAATGTCCACTTCCTGAAAGCTGTCCTTCCCCAAGAGAGGAAGGGTCACATTGGCGGTAATGGCAACCATAGGTACAGAATCCATATAGGCCGTTGCAATTCCGGTGACCAGATTGGTTGCCCCGGGACCGCTGGTCGCCAGGCATACGCCCACCTTGCCGGTGGCTCTTGCATAGCCGTCTGCCGCATGAGCAGCGCCCTGCTCATGGCTGGTCAGAACATGGAAAATTTCATCCTGATGCTGATATAAGGCATCATAAATATTCAAAATGGAACCTCCGGGATAGCCAAAAACCGTATCCACTCCCTGTTCCTTTAAACATTCAATAACGATTTGGGCACCTGTCAACTGCATATTTACCTCCCATTTCTTCAATCTTTCGCTGATTCGTATTATCCACTGAGATAACCCTTGACGGTATCTCAGAATTTGTTTGGCACTTCCAGAATCGCTCCCCGGTTACCGCTGGTTACCAGAGAAGTATATCTTGCCAGATACCCGGTTTTCACCTTGGGCTCTCTGGGCTGCCATCTGGCCTTTCTTTCTGCCAGCACTTCATCGGAAACATCCACGTTAATGGTATTGGCAGGAATATCAATCTTGATAATATCCCCCTCTTCAATAAGGGCGATGGGGCCTCCCACTGCCGCCTCCGGTGAAACGTGGCCGATGGAGGCTCCTCTGGAGGCTCCTGAGAATCGCCCGTCCGTAATCAGAGCTACGCTGGAGCCAAGGCCCATACCGGCAATGGCAGAGGTAGGGCTTAACATTTCCCGCATACCCGGGCCTCCTTTGGGTCCTTCATAGCGGATAACCACCACGTCTCCGCTGACAATCTTTCCGCCTTTTATGGCGGCAATGGCATCCTCCTCACAGTCGAAGACTCTGGCCGGTCCTTCGTGAACCAGCATCTCATCCACCACTGCAGAACGTTTAACCACACAGGAATCAGGGGCAATATTTCCTTTCAATACGGCAATTCCGCCCACCTCACTGTAGGGATTTTCCACAGGACGGATAACCTCAGGGTCAAGATTTACGCAGCCAGCAATATTTTCCGCCACGGTTTTTCCCGTACAGGTAATCAAATCGGTGTACAATAAATTTTTCATATTTAACTCGTTCATTACAGCATCTACACCGCCGGCCTCGTTCAAATCATCCATGTAGGTATGGCCTGCCGGAGCCAGATGGCACAGGTTAGGCGTCTTTGCACTAATATCGTTGGCAATATCCAGATTAAGCTCCACTCCTGCTTCATGGGCAATAGCAGGTAAATGAAGCATGGAGTTGGTGGAACAGCCCAGAGCCATATCCACTGCCAGAGCGTTATGGAATGCCTTTTCGGTCATAATGTCACGGGGACGAATATCCTTTTTCAGCAATTCCATAATTTGCATACCGGCCTGTTTTGCCAGACGGATACGCTCGGAATATACCGCCGGAATGGTTCCGTTGCCTTTTAAGCCCATGCCCAAAACCTCTGTCAGACAGTTCATCGAATTAGCGGTGTACATTCCGGAACAGGAGCCGCAGGTAGGGCAGGCTTTTTCTTCATATTCCGCCAGCTCGTCCAGGGTGATTTTTCCTGCCGCCTGTGCGCCTACTGCTTCGAATACGCTGGAAAGGCTGGTTTTCTGGCCTTTCACCTTTCCTGCCAGCATGGGGCCGCCGGAAACAAAAATAGTGGGTATGTTCACCCGTGCCGCCGCCATCAACAGGCCGGGTACGTTCTTATCACAGTTGGGAATACAGACAAGAGCGTCCAGACTGTGGGCCATAGCCATACACTCCGTGCTGTCTGCAATTAAATCTCTGGTTACCAGAGAGTATTTCATCCCAAGATGGCCCATAGCAATGCCATCACAAACGGCGATTGCCGGAAATACGATGGGGGTTCCTCCTGCCATAGCCACTCCCAGCTTAACGGCATCGGCAATCTTATCCAGATTCATGTGTCCGGGTACAATTTCATTATAAGAACTGACAATACCAATCAGAGGACGTTCCATTTCCTCTTTTGTGTAGCCTAACGCATTAAATAAGGAACGATGCGGCGCCTGTCCGGCCCCTTTATTTACAGAATCACTTCTCATGTTTCTATTTCCTCCATTCCGCTGCCATTAGCAGCCTTTTAAACTTAAATTGGCGGGGAGAATGCCCTGTCCAGGGCATTCTCCGGGGTTGAACCCGGTATATGCTTCGCATAAGCCTCGGAAGTTCCTGGCGTATGCTCTTTGGGGTATGATTCAGCCCCGGCTGTGAGCCTTTAGAAGTTCTCTTTACGCTAATTCCCAGTTTAGCAATTCTTTCTGGGAAATTCAATCCTTTTTCCTGGGCTGGGGAGAATTCCGTTTTTCAGGCTTTTTTTGGGGTAAGTCCGGCATATGCTCCGCATAAGCCTCTTTAGCTTCCTGGCGCATGTCTTTTAGGTATGATTTTGTCCTCTGGCGTGAGCCTTTAGAACTCCTCTTCAGGCTATCTTCAATCAGGTTGGGCACAGACGAAAAAATTCATCCCCAATACCCAATCAAGTGCCTAAATATGGACAATTCATGCTAAATAATACTTGATTGGGGCATAGACACAAAAATTTACTTTTTATACCCAAATATCATCTCACCTGGGGGGCAGTGAAACACAAAAAATTCCATCTATGCCCATTTAATCCATTCTCCCTCGCTATTTTCACCTGAAATATACACTGATAGGGCAGTAACGTTTACAAAAATCCTATATGCCCAGGCACAACCTACATGATGCTAATGAATAATGCTGATGCTGCCGTCAGGGGCATCTCCAATTAGCGAGGAGAATGCCCATTTCTGGGCATTCTCCAGTGTGAAGCTAGAACTTCTTGGCGAAACAGCCTCTGCTGTGAGCCTTAGAAGTTCTCTTCACACTATTGCCTCTGTAATAAGACTTCCCATCTTCTTGCAGCCCACCTGCTCACAGCCCTCGCTCATAATATCTCCGGTTCGGTACCCTTTCTCCAGCACACTTTCTACCGCTTTTTCAATAGCCGCTGCCTCTTTATCCAAGTCGAAGGTGAATTTCAACATCATAGCAGCCGAAAGAATGGTGGCAATCGGATTAGCCATATCCTTTCCTGCAATATCCGGTGCAGAACCGTGACTGGGCTCATAAAGTCCGAATTTGGAATCGTTCAGGCTGGCAGAAGCCAGCATACCGATGGAGCCGGTAACCATACTGGCCTCATCCGATAAAATATCCCCAAACATATTTTCCGTCAGAATTACGTCAAACTGAGCCGGGTCCTTTACCAACTGCATGGCACAGTTATCCACAAGCATATGCTCCAGTCTTACATCAGGATAATCCACTGCCACCTGATTCACCACTTTTCTCCAAAGCCGGGAAGAATCCAGTACATTTGCCTTGTCTACACTGGTTACCTTCTGTCTTCTTTTTGCCGCAATCTCAAAACCCTTAATGGCAATACGGCGAATCTCCTCCTCCGTATAGGTGAGGGTATCGACAGCCTTCAGCATACCGTTTTCCTCAATGGTTTTTCTCTCTCCAAAATAGAGGCCTCCGGTAAGCTCGCGCATAATCAGCATATCAAAGCCTTTTTTGCTGATTTCTTCTTTTAACGGGCAGGCTCCTGCCAACTGGGGATACAACAGGGCAGGCCTTAAATTAGCGAACAGATTCAGGGATTTTCTGATTTTCAAAAGCCCTGCTTCCGGTCTTAAGTGAGGCTCCAGCTTATACCAGGGGGAGGTATTAGTATCTCCTCCGATGGAACCCATCAGAACCGCATCGGATGCTTTTGCTGCTGTAATGGTATCGTCCGTTAAAGGAACTCCATAAGCATCAATGGAGGCTCCCCCCATTAACACATCCGTAAAATTCATTTTATGGCCGTATTTTTCAGCTATCTTTTCCAGCACTTTTTTCGCTTCTCCTACAATTTCCGGCCCAATTCCGTCACCGGGTATACAGCAGATATTTAATTCCATCCTGTTCTCCTCCACTCTTTTTTCTGACTTAATGCATCAGATTTATATAATTATCACTATAATATCACATTGGTGGCTATTTTCCTAATATATATCTTTTATGTTTGTTATAACTTAAAATTATGGCATTCTTTAACCAGCATCACCTTCAAGAAGTTTGGCGCTTTCAGATAACAGCAATTACCTGCTCACTATGGCAAATTTGTTTTGGCAAATCCAGATTTAGGCATATAGAAAAAAAGAGCTTTTCCATGCCTGATATATCCTTGCAAATGGTCGAACAGGCATAAAATCAGTTTACATAATTCTACTATTTTCTATCTGCTGAAAAATCTACCTCCACTGCCCAAAATTCACCTGATTTTTGGGCAGTACGGGTATCTTTTTTCCTATATGGACAATACCCAGCCATGAGAGTGTAAATCAAAGAGGAAACGAATAAGATTAAGGAGTTTTTTCGGTACTGAAAAAGAAAAATATTGCATATGCCTAAAAGGCAAGAAACTGGACGCCCTAATCCACTGAAAGAATCCGCTGGACAGCAAACAGCAGCCGATGTTGACACTGATTAATGCACCTTGCTTTCCCTGACCGCAGATTTTATAATATACGAAACCAGCGGCATTCTTAATCCCGGGGAATACTAAGAACAAGGGCATTTTTAATGCCGAAAAAAGCTAAGAGCAGGGACATTCTCCCTGCTGATTTGAAATGCCCCACAGCGGCACTATGGAGGACAAGATGAAATACGAACTGATTATTTTTGATATGGACGGCACAATTCTAAATACTCTTGAGGATTTGCAGGGCAGCCTTAATTATGCTCTTACGCTATCCGGCTTTCCTGAAAGAAGTCTTGAGGAGGTCAGAAATTTTGTGGGAAACGGCATCGGAAAACTGATTGAGCGGGGGCTTCCCGACGATGCCGCAGCTTCACAATATGATAAGGTCTATGAAGATTTTATGGCCCATTACCGGATTCACTGCACAGACCTGACCCAACCATATGAGGGAATTCCCCAGCTTATTAGCCGCCTCCGTGAAAAAGGGTACAAAACGGCGGTGGTATCCAATAAAGCGGATATGGCGGTGGGCGAGCTGTGCCGCAGATACTTTCCCGGTCTTTTTGACTATGCAGTGGGTGAACGTAAAGGGTTTGCCAGAAAACCGGAGCCCGACCTGGTCAATCTCGTACTGAAAGAGCTGGACTGTCCAAAGGAAAAAGCTCTTTACATCGGCGATTCCGAGGTGGATATTGCCACTGCCAAAAGGGCCGGCCTGAATGCGGTGATTGTGGACTGGGGCTTTCGAGACGCCGCTTTTTTACGGGAACAGGGGGCCAAAACCATTGCCTCTTCTCCAGAGGAAATTCTCCTTTTCCTGGGATAAAAACTTTTCTGTTATGCAAAATTAAAACAAGCTGTTACCTGAATACTCAAGTAACAGCTTGTTTAGCTTAAGCCAAAATCTTCCAGGGAAAACTGACGTCCTGCTTCCAGCTCTGCTTCCTTTTCTTCATGGGCAGCTTCCGATTCCGTTAAATTCGTTCCTTCTTCTGAATTTCTTTCTTCCAAATCGGGTTCTTCCTTTAAATTCTGTTCTTCTTCCTCAAGCCGGGTTTCAGCCATCCCCTGCTCAGGTTTACTTTCTTCCCTGCAGGAGCCATCCCGAACCTGCTTAATGCCAAAGCTGGAATCATAGCCCATTTCCTTAAGAAAAGCCCTCAGCTTCTTAATTTCCTGATGGACATTTGCCTTTGCCGGCAGCAGTACAGATACAATCGAAGAATCAAACTGAACCTGATACCCGGCTTTTTTCAGCTTTCCCACTGCTTCCGTTTTTTCCATTGATTACCTCGCTTCACAGCGTCCCTGTCCACTGGTCACGGACAGAGCAGTCAGATTATTCTCCTGCTTTTTCCACCTGAACAATGGCAGACTTCTGCATGGGAATACGGCAGTTCTTATTGTTGCCAAACTCGACGATTACGGTATCTTCATCAATATCAATCAAAACACCGTAAAAACCGCTGCTGGTCAACACACTGTCGCCGATTTCCATAGCGGCAAGCATAGCTCCCAACCTGTTCTGTTCCTTCTTTTGAGGACGAATAGTAACGAAATAAAAGAAAGCAAAAATCGCCACAACATAAACTACCCAAACCACACCATTGCCTAATATAGAATTTTCGGTTAATAAAATACCCATTATTCTTTCCTCCTTAATTTCTCCTGAAAAATAGTCTTATCTATCATACACAAAAAAAGAACAGGCTTCAAGTTATTTCTCATTCTTTTCCCAAAACGTTATGATTACGTTGCCGTCGGTTCCCCCCGCTATTGGCCCCGGCACATTCCTTCCAGCTTGTTTTTTTTATAGGAGGAAAAATTGCCCGCATCCAGGGCAGCCCTTATTTCCTCCATCATGGTATTGTAAAAATAAAGATTATGCAGCACGCAAAGGCGCATTCCCAACATTTCCTTTGCCTTTAAAAGATGGCGGATATAGGCTCTGGAATATCGTTTACAAGCCGGGCACTGACAGCCTTCCTCTATGGGACGCATATCCTTTTCGTATTTTGCATTGAATAAATTGAGTTTTCCCTGATTGGTATAAAGATGCCCATGACGCCCGTTCCGGGTGGGATATACGCAATCAAAAAAGTCCACTCCCCGCTCCACTCCTTCCAGAATATTGGCCGGCGTTCCCACTCCCATCAGGTAGGTGGGCTTATCTGTGGGAAGGTAGGGAACCGTCTCTTCCAGCACATGGTACATTTCTTCATGAGTTTCCCCTACGGCAAGGCCGCCCACCGCATAGCCGTCCAGTTCCATTTCCCGAATCCGCTTGGCGTGTTCGATACGAATATCCGTATAAACGGCTCCCTGATTGATGCCAAAAAGCAACTGCCGTTTATTCAGGGTATCTTCACGGTTGTTTAGCTCCTTCATTTTTTCCTGACAGCGAAGTAGCCAGCGGGTGGTCCGCTCTACCGACGGAAGAACATAATCCCTTTCCGCCTTTGCGGGAGGACATTCATCGAAAGCCATAGCTATGGTGGAGCCCAGATTAGACTGAATCTCCATACTGTCCTCCGGCCCCATCAAAATCTTTCTTCCGTCAATATGGGATTGGAAATAAACCCCTTCTTCCTTTATTTTCCGAAGACCTGCCAGAGAAAAAACCTGAAATCCCCCGGAATCCGTCAATATGGGCCTGTTCCAGCTCATAAAAGAATGCAGCCCTCCCAGTTCCTTTATCACCCTGTCTCCGGTGCGGACATGAAGATGATAGGTATTGGACAGCTCCACCTGACACTTTACCCTTTCCAAATCCTCTGTGGATACTGCCCCCTTAATGGCGGCAACGGTTCCTACATTCATAAATACCGGGGTCTGAATAGTGCCGTGGACGGTTTCCAGTTGTCCCCTTTTTGCCCGTCCCTCCTGCTTTAAAATCTGATACACTGTTTTTCCTCTCTTTTCCTGAATTGTTATGAAAGTCTGGTCTTTCTTTACATAAGGAAAAGTATTTCCTATTCGGAAATACTTTCCACAAACTCCTCTAAGGTCAAGCCCTGATTCATGATGATGACTGCCGCTTCTTTTCCTACATAACGAAAATGCCAGGGTTCGTAACCGATGCCGGTAATATGCTCCTTTCCCTCGGGATAGCGAAGGATGAAGCCATATTCCTTACTATTCTCCCGAAGCCACTTTCCCGCTGCGGTCTTTCCAAAGCCCTCGTCCAAATCCGTATAGCTGTCACTGATAATATCCAAAGCCAGTCCAATCTGATGCTCACTTGCTCCCGGTACGGTTACAATCTGGGAAGCCTTCTTGTAGGCTTCCAGATAACTGTCCCCCTGTCCCATATAGAGCTTGATTTTACGCTCAAAAAGGACGTTCTGCAGGGAAATATCCCGGTAAGGGGAACAGACCCTCAGATTCACCCCGTCTTCTTTTGCCGCCTGCAGCATGGCAAACAGCTCCGGCAAAATTCTGGCGTCACATTTCATGGCCGCCGTAATCGTCCCCATTTCAAAGGTATAATCCTCGGGAACAGGGTGCTGCTTATTGACCAGAATCAAATTCCAGTCATCCTTGGAAAAACCGTCCCTGTCGGTGACCTTATTATTCCGGTTTAACAACTCCTGAGAGTGGGAATTTCCTAAAATTTCATCGGCAGAATACTGGGCGTCCTTTCCGCTGTGCTCATTTTCCGCTGTTTCCGTAAGAAGCAGTTCCTCTTGATTATCAGGATTCAGCTCTTCTGTGGAAATTGCCTCCTTGGGCTCATCAGACACCGTTTTTTCGGTTCCGGCAAAGTCCGTTTCTTCTGCCTTATCAGTAGGCTGCCCCTGCTCCAGAACGGCGTTCTCCGGCTGCTGCTCTTCTGGCTGTATTGCCTGTACCGTTTCTGACTCAGGCTGATTCTGGGGGACGGGAAGAGAAAAACTGCTGACAGCAAAAAAAGCCAGAACCGCCAGGCCCGTACCGGCCAGCCGTTTCTTATTCTGCGTTATATAATTCAGCATATAGTTTAATCCCATAAGAAAAAGAATCTCCAACACCATTGGAGGCCTTAACCATTTATGCCTTCTTCCAATCTTTCTGCACTTGGATATGCGTGCTTCTATCCGGGTCTGCTTCATTTCTTCCTTTATCTTTCGTGTATATTGTCATTTATTCTTCTGTCTTTTATCATATCATAGAAGATTTTTTTGTACAGTATTTTTTTGGAAAATCCACCAATTCCCCCGGTACAGCTTGAAATTTTCTCCTCCTGTCTGTATACTGATTCCTAAAGAAATAAAAACGAATCAGAAAGTGAGAATTTATGGCCGGATCTACGATAGGAACAATCTTTAAAATTACTACCTGGGGGGAATCCCACGGCGCCGCTGTGGGCGTCGTCATCGACGGATGCCCTGCCGGTCTGCCCCTGAGCGAAGAGCTAATCCAACCCTTTATGGACAGAAGAAAGCCAGGGCAGACAGCCTATGCTACCCAGCGAAAGGAGGCCGACCGGATTAAGATTTTATCCGGTGTATTTGAAGGGAAAACTACCGGCGCTCCTATTTCCATGATGGTGGAAAATACGTCCCAGCGTTCCCAGGATTACAGCCAGATTGCCTCCTGTTACCGCCCCGGTCATGCTGATTTTACTTTCGATGAAAAATACGGCTTCAGAGATTACCGGGGAGGAGGACGCTCTTCCGGCAGGGAGACCATTGCCAGAGTAGCCGCAGGGGCCGTCGCTATCCTGCTTCTCAAAAATCTGGGTATCTCCTTTACCACCTTCACCCGCACTTTAGGGCCTGTCACTCTGGAGGATGATGGCTTTGACGCCTCTCTTCTGGGACATACCCCCACGGGCATTCC
>JBNMJJ010000054.1:0-9986 GCA_050873745.1 Lachnospiraceae bacterium
CCACGCCATTCTGGGCAAACTCACCTTTAATGCTGTAGCCGGGGCCTCCCATACCAGTGCCGTCAGGGCAGCCGCCCTGAATCATAAAGCCTCTGATTACACGATGAAAAATTAAACCATCATAGAAGTTTTTGTTAATCAGGCTGATAAAGTTGTTCACGGAAACAGGAGCCACTTCGGGATACAATTCGGCTTTGATAACAGAACCATCTTCCATGGTAAAGGTAACAATAGGATTTGCTGACATAATTACTTTCCTTTCCTGGTCTCTTGTTTTACAATGGACAAGAGTTATTTATTTTCATGGCCTATTGTACTAGGCTTTGGCTAAGAAGTAAAGAAGAACCAAAGAGAAAAGGAAACATTATGCTGAAACATATTATTCTGCTGTCCAATGGAAACTCCGAAGGGCTGGAGCAGCTCATAAGCCAGTTGGAAAAGAAGAAGATAACCTTCTGGAGAGGGCTGCCGGAACAGGAGCTTTTGCTAAAAGAGGTTTTGTTTATTACCGACATAGGAAGCGTGGCCCGGGAGCTTTTGAGGCAGAAGGCCAATGTGCTGGGCTGGCTTCACCAGGAAAACGACGGGGACAGCTTCGGTGAGCTACCCTACATGGTGGAAAAGCTGGAAGAGGTTGATTTTGCCTATCTGGAAAAGGTATATAACCGTTTTCAGGGAATACCCTGGGAAATTGCCGTAACTGACAGGTGTATTATCCGGGAAATGAAGGAAGAGGATGTGGATGCCCTGTATGAAATTTATGCCAGTAAGGAGATTACACGCTATATGGAGGGGCTGTATCCGGATAAAGAAGAGGAACGGGCATATATGCGAAATTACATTGCCCATGCCTACGCTTTTTGGGGCTTTGGAACCTGGATTGTGGAGCACAGAGAGGATGACCGAATCATCGGCCGCGTAGGCTTCAATTTACGGGAGGGCTATGAATACCCGGAACTGGGGTTTCTGATTGCCTCAGATTATCAGCGAAAGGGGCTGGCTTATGAAGTTTGCCAAAAGGCGCTGCAGGTGGGAAAGGAAGAGTATGGATTTATACGGGTACAGGCCCTGGTAAAAGAAGAAAACATTCCTTCTATCGGCCTCTGTGAAAAATTGGGCTTTAGCCTGGCGGGGAAAAAGAAGGAGCAGGGAGAAGACTATCTTCTGTACGAAAAAGCCCTGTAAGGAGGTAGGGTTGGGGAATTATGGAAATTACCCTTGCATTCAGACGGGAATTGTTTTATTTTGGATAGTATTGGAGAAAAGAAATGATGACGGATATGAACAAGAAATTATTCCGGAAAGGAATGAGGGACGGCATACCCATCGGATTGGGATATTTTGCGGTTTCCTTTACCCTAGGAATTGCAGCAAAAAATGCGGGGATGACGGCGGTTCAGGCGGCCCTGACCAGTGCCCTGATTAATGCCTCCGCAGGAGAATTTATCGGTTTTACCCTGATAGCGGCCAGGGCAGGCTATCTGGAGGTTATGGTCATGGAGGCAGTGGCCAATGCCAGGTATCTCTTGATGTCCTGTGCATTGAGCCAGAAAATCGCCCCATCAACCAGCCTGTGGCACAGACTGTTAATTGGCTTTTATGTGACGGACGAAATTTTCGGAGTTTCCATCGCCGGGCAGGAGAGGCTGAAACCGGCTTACTCTTATGGAGTAATTTCCATGGCGGCTCCGGGGTGGACGCTGGGTACCTTCTTTGGCGTGCTGATGGGAAACATTCTGCCTTTAGGTCTGGTCAGTGCCTTGAGCGTTGCGCTATACGGAATGTTTGCGGCGGTTTTTGTCCCCCCTGCCAGAGAAAATAAGGTGGTAGCGGGCCTGGTGGCCTTAAGCTTTGCAGCCAGCTTTTTCTTTCACAGGCTGCCCGTTTTTGAAGGCATTTCCGCCGGAATAAAGATTATTATTCTGACGGTAATTATCTCTCTGGGGGCGGCTTTGCTGTTTCCTATAAAAGGAGAACCAAAGAAAGAGGAGAGAATTTAGGAGTATGGAATACAACATATATGTATATATTTTAATTATGGCAGGAATTACCTATTTGATTCGTGTTCTGCCCCTGACTTTGATTCGTAAGGAAATTACCAACGTAACCCTTCGTTCCTTTCTTTATTATGTTCCCTATGTGACGCTGGCGGTGATGACCTTTCCGGCTATTCTGGAGTCCACCCAGACCCCCTGGTCGGGCCTGGCTGCCCTCCTTACGGCCCTTTTTCTGGCCTGGAAGGGAAAAAGCCTGTTTAAGGTGTCGGTGATAAGCTGCATAGTGGTATTTGTACTGGAGCTCTTTCTCAGGTAAGGAGGTTTGTCTTGGGACAAAAGAGTAAAAAGGATGGATTCATCCTGCAGGCCGGCATACTGGCGGCAGCAGGCATTATCGTAAGAATTATCGGAATTTTATACAGAAGTCCGCTGGTAGCCATTATCGGTGACGAGGGAAACGGATACTATAATACGGCCTATGTGATTTATACGATTATTCTGCTGGTCTCTTCCTATAGTATTCCTTCTGCCGTATCCAAGGTTATTGCGGCTAAACTGGCAAAAGGAGAATACCAGAATGCCCATAAGATTTTCATGGGCGCCTTTTATTATGTCATGGCAGTGGGCGGACTTGCCAGTCTGGCCTGTTTTTTCTTTGCGGAAAAAATGGTAGGAGAAAGCTCCGCCCAGGTGCTTTGGATTTTTTCCCCTACGATTTTTCTTTCCGGCCTTCTGGGCGTGATGCGGGGGTATTTCCAGGCCCACAAGAGCATGGTGCAGACCTCCTTTTCCCAGATTCTGGAGCAGATTCTGAATGCCCTGGTAAGTATTGGGGCGGCCTTTGGGCTGATGAGCCTGGTGCGGCAGGAGGATGCCACTACACAGGCTATTTACGGGGCCATGGGAAGCGCCCTGGGTACCGGAGCCGGGGTGCTTAGCGCCCTGTTGTTTATGACGGCTGTTTACGGCCTGAACCGCAGCATGTTCCAGAAAAGAAGAAAACGGGACAGAACCGGGTATATCATGAGCTACAGGCAGGTATTTGGGCTGATTATCGGCATGGTTACACCGGTGCTGCTGAGTACCTGCATCTATAACATGAGCAGTGCCATGAACCTGAAAATTTACTGCGGCATTATGGAAAATCTGAAGGATATACGGAGGCTCAGGCCACTACCTATTACGGTCTTTTTTCGGGAAAAGCCAATCAGATTACGAATATTCCCATTGCCTTGGCCACAGCCATGTCATCAGCCATTATTCCCAGTATATCCGCCAGCTTTGAAAAAAAGGATAAAAAGGGATGCAGGAAAAAAATCAGCAGCGCCATCAAGACCACCATGCTGATTTCCATTCCTGCGGCTATGGGGCTGATGGTATTGGCCAGACCTGTGGTATATGTGCTTTATCCCCAGGCAGGGACATTGGGGCTGGTGGCGGGCCTGTTAAGAGTTTTGGCGGTATCGGTAGTGTTTTACGGACTGTCCACCCTCAGTAATGGGGTACTGCAGGGAACCGGGTATGTGAACCGGCCGGTGATTCATGCTGCTGCAGCCCTGGTGGTTCAGACGGCGGTGCTGGTGCCGCTGCTGTTATGGACGAAGGCAGACCTCTATGCGCTTGCTGCAGCCGCAATTACCTATTCTTTCTGCATGTGTCTTTTTAACGGATTGAGTATGCGCAAAAAACTGCGGTACCGGCAGGAGATGGTGAAAACCTTCCTGATTCCCACCATTGCCAGCCTCCCTATGGGGGTGGTAGCCTGGCTGGCCTATCAGGGCAGCAACAGCCTGTTTATTCTCAGCGGGGCTTTAGAGAAGGGAGAAATGAACTGGCTGTATAACTGTATCTGTCTGATACCGGCCATTGGACTGGCGCTCCCCACTTACTTTGCTCTGGTGGTTAAGCTGGGAGCAGTGGGAAAGGCGGAGCTGGCAGCCATGCCCGGAGGAAGAACGCTGGTGAGTATAGGGAAAAAACTGCATTTGCTGAGGTAGACAGGGGAAGAAAAACAGGGGAAAGCAGAGGGATAATTCCCATATGGAAAAAAAGGGTAGACTTTTTCCATAGAATGGTTGTAAAATAACAGGAAATGTATACTAAAGCTATTTTGATTTTGGAGAGAGAATGATGAAGAGGTTTTGGTCTAGGAGGCTTTTAGGCGCTGCACTGATGACAGTCGTGTTAGGTCTGACTGCCTGCAGTGGTGAAAACGGGGCGAATGCCCAGGAGCAGGGAAGTTTGGCAGAAGAGAATCAGGAGGAGAATAACCAGGAACAGGTCAGCGTTTTTACCGGACTTCCGGTTTCAAAAAGTATACAGGATGCACGTCCTCTGGCGGTGATGTTCAATAATATTCAGGCAGGCTGCCCACAGGCAGGAATAGGACAGGCGGCGATTGTGTATGAGGCACCGGTGGAGGGGCGGATTACCAGGCTGATGGGCATTTTTGAGGACTATTCCGATTTGGAAAAGATTGGCTCTATCCGCAGCAGCCGGGACTATTTTGTTTATTTTGCCCTGGAGTACGATGCTTACTACGCACACTTTGGACAGGCAACACCCTATGTGGGCGAGCTCTTAAACAGCGATAAGGTGGACAATTTAAGCGGGGCGGTGGGAGGAATTAATAAGCCTGCGCCCAATACCTTTTTCAGAAGCAGCGACCGTAAGGCGCCCCACAATGTGTACCTGACGCCCCAGGGAGTGGAAAAGGATATTGAGAAATTTCATTACCGGACCAAATTAAGAGAGGATTATCAGGAAAAGTTTTCCTTCGCTTCTGTGGATGACCCGGTGGTTTATCCGGGAAAGGAGATTTCTACCCTTTATCCCGGCGGAAAGAGTGATAATAAGGCTAATGGCTTCAGTTTGGTTCAGGCCCGCTTTGAGTATAGTCAGGAGGACGGTTTATATTACCGCTACCAATACGGCGATAAGCAGATAGACGAGCTGACGGGAGAGCAGTTGGCCTATACCAACGTTATTTTCCAGTATTGTCATGGAGAGGTCAGAGACGGAAATGACTATCTGGCTTTTGCCTGCCATGGAGACGGCTATAAGGTTCAGGTATTTTCCGGGGGAAAGATGATAGAAGGCACCTGGGAGAGAGCAGCGGACGAAGTGCCGGCCCGTTATCTGGATAAAAATGGAAATCCTATCACAATCAATCCCGGAAAAACATGGATTTGTATTGTATGGGATGAATATGGAGAAGATGTGGTGATTGAATAAGCCTACAATCTCGGATAAGGGAAGAGGAAACGATGAAGAAAATCTGGAACAGCTTTTTATTAGCTTTTTCAATGTACTCCATCAGTCCAAAGACGAAGGTGGAGAGAAACAGTGAGAATACCCGTTATATACTATTATTTATACCGCTGGTGGGTGTGGTAATCGGATTCTGTATCAGTCAGTGGGCGGTAGCCTATCCTTACCTGTGTAATTATGCCATTTTGCCGGCGGTGGTGGGAGCAGTAATTCCCAGCATGATTTCCGCAGGCTCTCATCTGGATGGATTCTTTCGGACGGTGGATGCGCTGTGCTCCAATCAGTCCCTGGAAGGGAAACTACAGATTCTGGAGGATTCCCACGGTGGATATTTTGCCATTATTGTCTGTGTCTGGTATTTTATGCTGGCCATCGGCGTATGGAGCGAGATGCCGGTGGATGGCCTGTCTATTCTGGCCTACAGCTTCATCATTTCCAGAGCATTGTACGGTTTAACCATTCTGGTATTCAGACATGCCAAGGAAAGTAAGTGTACGGCTTATATTCCGAAAGGCTCACTGCGGTTTTTGGAGATTTTCATTCTGCTGGCTTATGTGGGGGTATGCGGTTTTCAGATGATTCGTCAGAATGTAGAGATAGGAGCAGCCTGTCTGGCAGGAGCGGCCCTGGCCTTTCTGATTCATCTGTATGTGGCGAAGAAGCATTTTGGAGGAATTACGGAAGATTCGTCAGGCTTCTTTGTCCAGATATGTGAAGTGCTGATGCCTATGGTGGCTTTAATCGTCTACAAGCAGTGGTGGATATAGGAAGTAAGTTTGGCAGCGTATACATAGTAAGATACAATAAGCATAACTCTTGGTTATGTCTGCTATAACTTATTTGCATATACAGGGATGTTGACAACAGAAATATTTGAGATTATTCTAATAAAATATAGAATTTGTGGCGGCTAATAGTATTTCAGTCATAATGCTTTTAGGAAAAGCCATGTAAACAAAAGGAGGACATTATGAAAAAACTGGTAAGTCTTGCGCTTACTCTTTCTATGGTTGCTGCTCTTTTGGCAGGCTGCGGTGATAAAACAGCGGACAATAATGCAGCGGCAGGAACAGAGAGCGCAGCAGGTGAAAATGCGGCAACGGATGCTGCAGGCAATGGAGCAGCAGAAGGCGAAGCCTTCAGAATCGGCGGTATCGGCCCTTTAACCGGCGGTGCTGCAGTGTATGGAATTGCGGTGAAGAACGGCGCACAGCTGGCGGTGGACGAAATTAATGCAGCCGGCGGAATTAACGGCGTTCAGATTGCTTTTGATTTTGAAGATGATGAGCATGACCCTGAAAAGGCAGTTAATGCTTACAATACTTTAAAGGACCGTAACATTCAGCTTCTTATGGGTACCGTAACCAGCGGCCCCTGTCTGGCCGTTTCCGAGGAAACCAAGAATGACAATATGTTTATGCTGACTCCCAGCGGTACAGCAGTGGAATGTGTGCAGTATGACAATGCTTTCCGGGTATGCTTCTCTGACCCTAATCAGGGTGCAAAGTCCGCAGAGTATATCGGCACCAACAAAATTGCTTCTAAGGTAGCGGTTATTTATGACAGCTCCGATGTATATTCATCCGGTATTTATGCCGAGTTTGCAAAGAAAGCGCCTGAATACGGCATTGAAATCGTAGCGGCTGAAGCTTTTACTTCCGATAATAAGACGGACTTTAACATTCAGTTGAAGAAGGCATATAACGGTGGAGCAGAGCTGGTATTCCTGCCCATCTATTATCAGGAAGCAGCATTAATTTTAAGCCAGGCAAACACCATGGGCTTCGCTCCTATATTCTTTGGCTGCGATGGTCTGGACGGTATTTTGTCAGTGGAAAACTTCGATGTTGCCCTGGCAGAGGGAGTTATGCTTCTTACTCCTCTTGTAGCAGACGAGAACGATATGACCAGAGCCTTCGTTGCGGCATATGAAGAGGCTTATGGTGAAACACCTATCCAGTTTGCGGCAAACGCATATGATGCAGTTTATATCATCAAGGCAGCTCTTGAACAGGCTGGAGCAACACCGGATATGGATGCAAGCCAGCTTTGCGATTTATTAAAGGCAGCAATGACGGAAATTACTGTCAACGGATTAACCGGTGAAATGACCTGGTCCGCAGACGGTGAAGTAAATAAAGAGCCTAAAGCAGTAAAAATTGCTGACGGCGCTTATACAGCTATGTAAATAATCAGAAGGAAAGGGGCTGACTATGTCGGCCCTTTTTTACATAAAACAGGATGCGGAGGGGACTATGAGCAGTTTTTTCAACTTTTTAATTGACGGAATAAGTCTGGGCAGTATCTATGCCATTATTGCTCTTGGCTATACTATGGTTTATGGAATCGCCAAGATGTTAAATTTTGCCCATGGGGACGTGATTATGGTAGGAAGCTATGTGGTATTTTTAGCCATGGGCTCACAGGGGCTGTCTCCTGTACTGGCGGTGCTGCTGGCGGTGGTAGTCTGTACGGTATTGGGAATAATCATAGAAAAAATTGCTTATAAGCCCCTGCGAAAAGCCTCCCCGCTTGCGGTTTTGATTACGGCTATCGGGGTGAGTTTTCTTTTACAGAATTCAGCCCTGCTTCTGTTCGGCCCAAACACCAAAATGTTTACTTCCGTAATCAAGATTCCGGCAATTACTCTGGCAGACGGGGCCGTAGATATTTCAGGGGAAACCCAGGTGACGATTATCGCCTGCATTATCATTATGATTGGATTAAGCCTGTTCATCAAGAAAACGAAGGCAGGTCAGGCTATGCTGGCAGTTTCTGAAGATAAGGGAGCAGCAGAGCTGATGGGCGTTAATGTAAACGGAACCATTTCCCTTACCTTTGCCATCGGTTCGGCCCTGGCGGCGGTTGCAGGCGTATTGCTCTGCTCCACTTATCCGTCCCTCACACCCTATACCGGCTCAATGCCCGGTATTAAGGCCTTTACAGCGGCCGTATTCGGCGGAATCGGTTCCATTCCCGGTGCCTTTATCGGAGGAATCGTACTGGGAATTATTGAAAACATGAGTAAGGCTTATATTTCCTCTCAGTTATCCGATGCCATCGTATTCTCTGTATTAATCATCGTGCTGCTGGTGAAACCTACCGGAATATTAGGGAAGAAGATTAACGAGAAGGTATAGAAAGGCAGAGTTGGATAATGAAGAAGGAAAAAATAGCAAAGTCAACAAAAAGTACGTTGGTGACCCTGGGGATAGTGGTTGCCGCTTATGTGATTATGCAGATACTGGGGCAGGCAGGGGTATTGACCAGCCTGATTAAAGGACTGCTGGTGCCCTTATGCACTTATGCCATAATGGCAGTATCGTTGAATCTGACGGTGGGAATTTTGGGAGAGCTGAGCCTGGGGCATGCAGGATTTATGTGCGTGGGCGCTTTTGCCAGCGCATTCTTTTCCGTTTGTATGAAGGATGCCATGGCGGCAGGCCCGAGATTTTTTCTGGCCCTGTTAATCGGTATTGGGGCAGCGGCTCTCAGCGGCCTTTTGATTGGCATTCCTGTACTGCGTTTAAGAGGAGACTATCTTGCCATCGTTACCCTTGCATTTGGAGAGATTATTAAGAATCTGGTGAACGTTCTTTATGTGGGAAGGGACCAGAACGGATTCCATTTTTCCGTAAAGGATTCCCTGAGCCTGGGACTGGCAGAAGATGGAAAGGTATTAATCAACGGTGCCCAGGGAATTACGGGAACGCCCAAGGATTCTAATTTTACTGTAGCGGTAATCCTTTTGCTGATTACCCTGATTGTGGTATTGAATCTGATTCACTCCCGTTCCGGGCGGGCAATCATGGCTATCCGGGATAACCGGATTGCGGCTGAATCGGTGGGCATCAATATTACCCAATATAAGCTGCTGGCCTTTTCCATTTCTGCGGGCCTGGCAGGAATGGCTGGAGTGCTCTATGCACACAATCTGTCTACTCTGGCTGCACAGCCCAAGAACTTTGGCTATAATATGTCCATTATGATTCTGGTATATGTGGTATTGGGGGGAATTGGAAATATCAGAGGCTCTATGATTGCGGCGGTTATTCTCACCCTGCTTCCCGAGCTTTTACGCGAATTACAGGACTATCGTTTGTTAATTTACTCCATCGTTTTGATTGTCATGATGCTCTTTAACTGGAGTCCCAAAGCAAAGGAATGGAGAGAAAAATACTCACTTAAGAATTTATTCAGAAAAAATGCGGCAAAGGAGGAAGCATAAATGGCATTATTGGAAGTAAAGAATTTAGGCATCTCCTTTGGCGGCCTTCGGGCTGTGGACAGTTTTGAAATCAGCATAGAAAAAGGACAGCTATATGGCTTGATAGGGCCTAACGGCGCAGGAAAGACCACCGTATTCAATCTGCTTACCGGTGTATACAAACCCAGCGACGGAAAAATTGAACTGGACGGAAAGAATATTACGGGGGCCAAAACCATTGAAATCAATCAGGCCGGTATTGCCAGAACCTTTCAGAATATCCGCCTTTTTAACGAGCTCAGCGTACTGGATAATGTAAAGACAGGAATGCATAACCAATATACTTACTCTGCGGCAACCGGGATTTTTCGTCTGCCCAAGTTTTTCAGGGTGGAAAAGGAAATGAAGGAAAGGGCGATGGGGCTTTTGAAGGTTTTTGACCTGGAAAAGGAAGCTGATATACTGGCTGCCAATCTGCCCTATGGTAAACAGAGAAAGCTGGAAATCGCCAG